>VFKJ01000315.1 GCA_009885595.1 Myxococcales bacterium
CAGTTCGGCGTGAACCCGAAGGACGGCCGCATGGTCGTCATCGAGATGAACCCGCGCGTGTCGCGCAGCTCGGCGCTCGCCAGCAAGGCCACCGGCTATCCCATCGCCAAGATCGCCGCCAAGCTGGCCATCGGGTACACGCTCGACGAGCTCAAGAACGACATCACCCGCGACACCCCGGCGTCGTTCGAGCCGACCATCGACTACGTGGTGGTGAAGCTGCCGAAGTTCAACTTCGAGAAGTTCCCCAAGAGCCCGCGCACCTTAGGGACCATGATGCGCAGCGTGGGCGAGGTGATGGCCATCGGCCGCACCTTCCGCGAGTCGTACCAGAAGGCGTTCCGCTCGCTGGAGCAGGGCAAGCACCCCATCCCCACCAAAGCCGAGGCGATGAAGCGCACCGCCGCCGAGCGGGAAGAGCTCTTGCGCGTGCCCACGCCCGAGCGGCCCTGGGTGGTGCTGGAGGCCTTCCAGGTGGGCATGACGGTGGAGCAGGTGCAGGCGCTCACCTCGATGGATCCCTGGTTCCTCCGGCAGCTCGAGTCGCTGGTGACCGAGCTCCACGAGATCGAAGCGAAGGGTTCGCTCTCGAAGATCTCCGACTTCGAGCTCAAGCAGTACAAGTCGCGCGGCTTCAGCGACGGGCAGCTGGGGCAGGCGCTCGGCGTCCCCGAGGCAGTCGTTCGTGAAGAGCGGTGGAAGCGCAACATCCGCCCCGTCTACAAGCGCGTCGACACCTGCGCCGCCGAGTTCGAGGCCTTCACCCCGTACCTCTATTCGACCTACGAGGAAGAGGACGAGGCGCCCCCCACCGACCGGAAGAAGATCGTCATCCTCGGCAGCGGGCCCATTCGCATCGGGCAGGGCATCGAGTTCGACTACTGCTGCGTGCACGCGGCCTTCGCGCTGCGCGCCGCGGGCTTCGAGACCATCATGGTCAACTGCAACCCCGAGACGGTGTCGACCGACTACGACACCTCCGACCGGTTGTACTTCGAGCCGCTCACCATGGAGGACGTGCTCGAGATCATCCACCGCGAGAAGCCGCTGGGGGTGATCGTGCAGTTCGGCGGGCAGACCCCGCTCAACCTCTCCAAGCCGCTGGAGGCCGCGGGCGTGCCCATTCTCGGCACTACCCCCGACGCCATCGACCAGGCGGAAGATCGGGAGCGCTTCTCGAAGCTCGTCGATCGCCTCGGGCTGCGGCAGCCGGCCAACGGCGTGGCCCGCTCACCCGAGGAGGCCTACAAGGCCGCGGAGATCATCGGCTACCCGGTGATGGTGCGCCCTTCGTACGTGCTGGGCGGCCGCGCCATGGAGGTGGTCTACGACCAGTCGGATCTCGAGCGCTACATGCAGGAGGCCGTGCGCGCTTCGCCGGATCACCCGGTGCTGATCGATCGTTTCCTGCAGTCGGCCACCGAGGTGGATCTCGACCTGGTGTGCGACGCCACCGGCGCCTGCATCGTGGGCGGGGTGCTGGAGCACGTGGAAGAGGCCGGCGTGCATAGCGGCGACGCGGCCTGCGTGCTGCCTCCGCACTCGCTGGCGCCCGACGTGATCGAGCGGCTCAAGGACATCTCCATCGCGCTCTCGCGAGAGCTGAAGGTGGTGGGCCTGATGAACGTGCAGTTCGCCGTGCAGGGCAAGGCGATCTTCGTGCTCGAGGTGAACCCGCGCGCCTCGCGCACGGTGCCCTTCATCGCCAAGGCCACGGGGCTGGCGCTGGCCAAGGTGGCGGCGCTCTGCATGGCCGGCAAGTCACTGGCTGAGCAGGGCATCACCCACGATCCCGAGATGCACCACTACGCGGTGAAGGAGAGCGTCTTCCCCTTCGCGCGCTTCACCAACACCGACGTCATCCTCGGGCCCGAGATGAAGAGCACGGGCGAGGTGATGGGCCTCGACGCCTCGGTGCACGCGGCCTTCGCCAAGTCGACGCTGGCCTCGGGCTCGGCCTTGCCCAAGGGCGGGGTGGTGTTCGTCTCGGTGAAGGACGACGACAAGCCGGGCCTGGTCGACATCACCAAGCGGCTGCGCGCGCTCGGCTTCACCCTGTGCGCCACCGGCGGCACCCTCGACTATCTCGCGCGCAAGGGCATTCCCGCGGAGCGCATCAACAAGGTGCGCGAGGGCAGCCCACACATCGTCGACCGGATGATCTCCAAGGAGATCGCCCTGGTGATCAACACCACCGCGGGGAAGAAGGAGATCTCCGACTCGTACAGCATTCGTCGCGAGGCGCTCACGCGGGGGCTGTCGTACTTCACCACCATGGAAGCGGCGCGCATGGGCGTGGGCGCGCTCGAGGCGCAGGCCGCCGGCGAGCGCCGGTACACCCCGATTCAAGACTGGCTCCGCCGCTAGTCCTCCCTCTCCCCCGCGGGGGAGAGGGTCGGGGAGAGGGCTTACTTCTTCGCCTCTTTCGCCGCCTTGTTCACCTCACCCAGCTTCTTGCTGGTCTCGTCGAGCATGGTCTTGAGTTCGTCGATGCGCGTCTGGGTGTCGGTGGCCTGCTCCTGCATGCTGTCGTAGGCCTCCTTGTCGGCCTTCTGGGCCTCGGCGTCGGCGAGGAGCGACACCTTCTGCTTGGTGAGGTGCTCGATGTACTTGATCAGCACGATGCGCTTGTTCACGTAGGCGTCGGCCGCCATCGGGTTGAGGGCCATCACGGCGTCGTACCGGGTGAGCGCGACCTGCAGGAACTCGGGGTGGGCCTCGGCCGCCTGCGCGCGCGCGCCGCCCCGCACTGACGAGATCTCCGCCAGCCACTTGAGCGACTGCTCGTCCTTCGGGTCCTGCTCGACGGCCTTCTGGAAGTACTTCTCGGCGTTCTCGAGGTCGCCGCCTTCCTTGTACATGCCCGCGATGTTCCGCAGCGTGTCCAGCTTCGCGGCGGGATCGGCGCGGCGGTCCATGCTCTTCATCAGCAGCTCGGCCGCGCGATCGAGGTTGCCCGCCTTCATGTTGGCGAAGGCCGCCCGGTCCCACACCTTGGTGTCCTGATCAGGCTTGAGCTCGAGCGACTTCTCGTATTCCACCGCCGCACCCTCGAAGTCGTTCTTCTTGAGCAGCTCGCTGCCCTTCAACCGGGCGATGGCGAACGGTTCGTCCTTGCAGGAGCTGAGGACCAGCAGGGTAGTCAGCGCGATGGGCAGGATCTTCATGAAGGTCACCTCTAGAAGCGGAGTGATGCAGTGAGGGTGGCGCCGTCGGGCGTCACTACCGGGAGCAGCCGCAGGCCCCCGGGCGGCCGGCGCAGGGCCCGCGCCAGCTTCGAGTTGAAGGAGCCGATCAACGCCGCGGTCCCGTCGCGGTCGAGCACCGCGGGGTCCGTGTTGTAGGCAAAGCCCGCCATCAAGAGGGCGCCGAGCACGCCGGTGACCAGCACCGCGGTGCCGCTGATGTTGTGTGCGCTCGCGGTGGGCACGCAGACCTCGTTGTAGATCTGCACCGATCGCTCGCACGTCGGGGTGGCGAGGTTGGGGGCGGTGGCGATCAGGGTGACGCCCGTGCCGATGCCGACCGCGCCCAGCGCCACCGCGCCGATGGTCAGCCACTTTCTCCGGGCGGCCAGCTCGTCACTCTTCGTCAAAAGGTCGGTACGCCCCATCAGCTCGAACAGCTCGCGGTGCGTCAGCGCGGTCTGCGCGCGCCCCTTCGTGATCTGGTTCTTCCCATCAACCTTGAGGGCCTGGTCCAGGAATTCTGGGGGGAGGGCGGGCTCTGCCGCCTCGGTGGGCAGCACCGGAGGTGGGGTGGGCTCTGCCGCGCTGGCGGCCGGCCCGGCCAGGAACACGCAGAGCATGATGACGTGTCGCATGCGGCGCGCAGCGTAGTGCGCTTGAACGCGTGCTTCGCGATTTTGGTGCAGGGCGGGCTGCTCACACCCATAAAGTCTTTCGCCCGGAGGCCACATGCACTCGCTCGCGTTCCTCGTCGCCCTCTCCCTCGCTGCGCCTCCCGCCGCGCCGCCCGCGCCCTCCCTCGATGCCAACGCCGCCTTCGAGCGCCTCAAGAAGCTCGAGGGCGCCTGGAAGACCGACGGCAAGGACGGCCCGGTGCAGTTCGTGGCGCTGCGGGTGATCGCGGCCGGCACCGCGGTGCTGGAGACCAACACCGCCGCCGATCGCACCACCGTCACCTCGGCCACCGTCTATTCCTTCGAGGGCAGCAAGCTCGTCGCCACCCACTTCGGCACCGGCGGCACCTCGCGGCTCGAGCTCAGCGGCGCGGACGCTGCGGCCCTCAAGTTCGACGGCGGCCCGAAGGACACGCGCGTCGGGGGGCTGTGGCTGGTGGTCAAGCAGAACAAGCTGCGGCAGGAATGGACGATGCGCGAGAGCGGGCGCGACGTGAAGAAGGCCATCGAGCTGCTCTCAGAGTTCGTCGACACGCTCAAGTAGTCATCACCCCGCTCAGCGTTTCTTCCTTCCCTTGCCCTTCCTCGGTGCGGCGGGCGCAGCAGACGTGCCGAGCTTCCTGGTCTCAGCCAGGACGCGATCGAAGTCCGACACGTACTCGGCATCTTGTTGCCGACGGAAGGTCTCGAACTCGCTCTCGGCCTTCAGCTTTGCAGCGAGCGCGGAGATCTTTCCCTTGTCCGCGAGCACCGGGTACTCGGAGAGTTCGAGGAAGCGATTGAGCAGGCCAGCCCATTCGTTCATGCGAGTGACAAGGCCTCGCTGGGCACGATTTTCGGCGAGGTCGAGGTACGCGGAGACGATGGTGTTGAGCTGCGAGAGGTCAGTCTGGCTCAGGTAGTTCTTGGCGACGGTGACGTCGGACTTGAGCACCTTGCCTGCGGGCGCCTGCGGGCGTCCTGGATCGAACTATTTCCATTTTGGAAACAGTTGCCGCCGGCTCCAACTCGCCGGACTCGAAGATGTTCTTGAGGTGCTTCGAGATCGCGGCGACTCCGACGCCGAACAACTCGGAGAGGGCTTTCTGGGTGAGCCACACCGACTCGTCACGAACAAGGACGCCGATCTTCACGGCTCCGGTCGGAGACGTGTAGAGCAGGAGTTCGCTGGCGCTGACGGGCCGGGGCGGGGTCACGCGGCCTCCTCTGCCCCCCCGAGGTTCGCGACTGGCCGCCCGCGCTTCTCGCCACTCTCTGCCTTCGTCATTTCGAAGCGGACCGTAGCAACCATGACGGCGACGGGGTCTCGCGAAATCTCGCCGAAACGCCGCAAATGGCGATCGGACAGTGGTGCCGGCTTCGACGCCCTCACTTCGTTGTTCCTTCGGTTGCCCGTGATTCGGTTCCTTCGCTCGCTCGGCCTGGCCGCTTCCTGTGCGGCCCTGATGTTCGCAGGCTCGCTCGACGGTATCGAACTTCGAGAGCAGCAAGCTGGTCGCTGCCCCTACGAGTCAGCGATGGCGCGCACCGCGGCGAGGGTCGCGGTGATGTCGGCCGCGTTCACGTCGAGGTGCGTGACGAAGCGGACCTTGCTCGTCCCGGTCGCCAGCACGCCCTTTTCGGCCAGCGCAGGCACCAGCCGCGACGCCAGCGGACGCGCCACCTCGACCCAGACGATGTTCGTCTCGGGCAGCTGCACCGTGAGGCCGGGAATGCCGCGCAGGCCCTCGGCGAGCGCGAGCGCGTTGCGGTGATCGTCGGCCAGCCGCGCCACGTGATGCTCGAGCGCGTAGAGGCCCGCGGCCGCGACGATGCCCGCCTGCCGCATGCCTCCGCCGAGCACCTTGCGCCAGCGCTTCGCCTCACGAACCAGCTCCGTCGAGCCGACCAGCACTGAGCCGATCGGCGCTCCCAGGCCCTTCGACAAACACACCGACACCGAGTCGAAGCCCGCGACCAACTCGCGCGCGTCGAGCTGCTGTTTCACCGCGGCGTTGAACAGCCGCGCGCCATCGAGGTGGGTGGCCAGGCCGTGCCGGTGCGCGAGCGCGGTCGCTTCCTTCGCGTAGCCGCGGGGCAGCACCTTGCCGCCGATGGTGTTCTCCAGCGCGAGCAGGCGGGTGCGCGCGTAGTAATCCTCCCGTGGCTTGATGGCGGCCTCGATGCGCGCGAGGGAGAGGGTGCCGTCGGGCTCGTGCTCCAGCGGCTGGGGCTGAATGCTGCCCAGCACCGCCGCGCCGCCGCCCTCGTGCACGTAGGTGTGCGCGTCCTGGCCCACCAGGAACTCGTCACCGCGTTGGCAGTGCGCCATCAGCGCGGCGAGGTTGCACTGGGTTCCCGAGGGGAAGAGCAGGCCCGCTTCGAAGCCGAGCTGGGCGGCCAGCTGTTCCTGCAGCCGATTGACCGAGGGATCGTCGCCGAAGACGTCGTCGCCCACCTCGGCGCGCGCCATCGCCTCTCGCATTCCGGGCGTCGGCCTGGTGACCGTGTCACTGCGCAAATCGATGAACTGGCTCATGGGTCGTTCCGCCTCGGCGCAGCGCTTCGGCGCCGGGTCACGCGTCGCTGCGCCACTCGGTGGGCGACTTGTCCGCCCAGCGGCGGAACGCGCGATCGAACGCGCGCAGCTCGGAATAGCCCAGCAGGTACGCCACCTGGCTCACGTCGAGCCGCGCGTCCTTCAGGTAGGCGCGCGCGAGATCGAACCGCACCGCGTCGAGCACTTCCTGGAACGAGCTCTTCAGATCGGACAGCCGGCGCTGCAGGGTGCGGCCGCTCATGTTGAGGCGGGTGGCCAGCCGCTCGACGTTGGGCTCGCCCTGCTTGAGGGCGTCGCGAATGAGGTGGCGCAGCTTGTCGATCAGATCGTCGGCGCGGGGCCGCGACGCCAGCGCCTCTACCGCGTGCTCTTCGAGGAACGCGTAGAGCGCCGCGTCCCCGCCCTGCACCGGGTGGTCGAGCACCGAGCTGGGGAAGGCGAAGCCGTTGGTGGGCTCGTCCCAGGTCACCTCGCTGGTGAACAGCGCCGCGCTGAGCCGCTCGCGGTCGAGCCTCTCGGGCCGCGCGTGGCTGAACCAGGCGCGCACGGGCTTCACCCCGCCCAGCGCCATGAAGGTCCGCAGCACCGCGGCCGACGAATATTCCTGCAGGTGCCGGCCGGTGGCGTTGGGGCGGCGGGGCACCGTGTTGTGATACTGCGCCTCGGCGCCGCTCTCCTCGAAGCGGAACGACTGCGCCGGCGCGATGATCGCGTTGAAGCGGCAGAAGTTCTGAAACGAGTGCCGCATCGTCGGTCCGGCGCGGGTGAGGAACTCGGCCACCCCGTAGGTGCCCCTCGGCAGCCAGTCCGACATCGAGAGCCCCAGGTGGGGGTCGTTCAGGGTGGCCGCCAGCTCGTCGGCGAGCGCGGGCACCACGGACATCGGGGTGGTGATGATCAGCTTGCCCGGCGCCCGGGTGAGCACGTCGTCTGGCAGCTTGTACTTCGCGATGAACGGCTGGGCCTCGACGCCGCGGTGCCTGGCGTACGCGAGCAGGAGAGGAACGAGCCGTGACTCGAAGTCGAAGTCGCCGCGCGACATGCCGGGGACCTTAGCGGATCGGCGTCGTCGGTGTATGAGCGCCGCGTCGTGCGCTCCTTGACCAACAAGACCCTGCCCGGCCGCTGCCAGCGCTGCTGGATCCTGGACGCCTTCTGCATCTGCCCCAGCCTGCCCACCGTCGTCACCCGCACCGAGGTGCTGGTGGTGCGCCACGAGCGGGAGAGCTGGAAGTCGACCGGCACGGCCCGCATCGCCGCGCTCGCGCTGCCCCACGCGCGCCTGATGGACTTCAGGGAGAACGCCGAGCCTGCCCGATCTGAGCTGCCGGCCGAGGTGGGGCCGGGCACCTTCCTGCTCTTCCCCTCTGATCAGGCAGCGCCGTGGGACGGCAGCGTCGTGAAGAAGCTGGTGCTGCTCGACGGCACCTGGCGGCAGGTGCGGCGCATGTACACCAAGCTGCCCGCGCTCCACGCGGTGCCGAAGCTGGCGCTGCCGGAGAAGGCGCTCAAGGTGCTGCGCCTGCGCGACTCCAAGTTCGAGGCGGGCCGCAGCACCCTGGAAGCGATCGCCGAGGCCCTGGCGCTGCTCGAAGGGGAGAGCGTCGCCGCGCCTCTGCACGCGCTCCACGCCGAGTACGTCGAGCGGGTGTTCCGCGCCCGCGGCGTGTGGGACCAGAAGAAGGCCGACGCCGCCCCCCTGCTGGTCGACTGACGCGCGTCGGCGGGGCGCTTTCTGCGCTCCGCCAGCATGGGTCGTGAGAGACTGCGCCTCCCCCGGGAGGTTGCTTGGCAGGGTCGATTCGATGCGGCGTGGCGTTTCACTCCCTCGGGGAGTTCCGGGCGGGGTTCGCCGCGACCGGGCCCGCCTGCTTCGTCCCCTACCCAGACGAGGTCGCGCCCGGCGACACCCTCGAGGTCGACGTCACCGTCGCCGACGCCCGCCTCGAGCTGCGCGGGGAGGTGATGGGGCCCGACTTCGATGAACAGGGCAACGTGGGCTTGAAGGTGCTGCTCGACGCGACCTCGTGGAAGATCGTGCAGCAGTTCACCGCCGACCTGGCGCACGGCACCGAGAGCTCGGCGGTCTTCGCCACGGCCCGGCCGAGCCTCGCCCCCACCATCACCGCCGCGCCGCCCATGGCCGCGGCGCCCGAGCTCGAGCGCTCTGATCGCCTCACGCCGGGCATCGTGGTCGATGGCCGCTTCCGCATCGAGGGCCACCTCGCCACCGGCGGCATGGGCGAGGTCTACCGGGCCGAGCACGTGCACCTGAAGCGGCCCCTGGCGCTCAAGCTGCTGCGCCGCGTCTTCTCCGCAGAGCCCGAGATGTGGAGACGCTTCGAGCGCGAGGCGCAGCTGGTCTCCAAGCTCGAGAACCCGCACGTGGTGCGCATCTTCGACTTCGGGAAGACCGCCGACGGTCAGCTCTTCCTCGCGATGGAGTTCGTCGAAGGCGAGACCCTGGCGGACCGGCTCAAGAAGGGTCCGCTCGCGCCCGCCGACGCCGTGGAGATCCTCGCGCAGGTGCTCGACGGGCTGAACGAAGCGCACGGGCTGGGCGTGGTGCACCGCGATCTCAAGCCGCCCAACATCATGCTCGGCCACCGCCGCGACGGCGGAGAGCGGGCGAAGATCCTCGACTTCGGCATCGCGCGCCTCACCGATGCGCTCGCGCCCGAGCAGAGCGGCCGCCTCACGCAGCTGGGCCTGGTGATGGGGACGCCTGCGTACCTCGCGCCGGAACAGGCCCTCGCCGACGAGGTCGATCACCGCACCGACATCTACGCGCTGGGCTGCGTGGCGTACGAGCTGCTCACCGGCCGGCCCCCCTTCGTGGGCACCGAGCTGCGCAAGGTGATCGCCCAGCACCTCACCAGCGCCCCCATCGACCCCGCGAAGCTGCGGCCCGAGCTCGAGCGGCTGCCGCGCCTGTGCGCCGCGGTGCTCAAGGCGCTGTCCAAGGAACGCGAGCACCGCTTCCAGAACGTGCTCGAGTTCCGCGAGGCCTTGCGCCTCTCGATCCAGGCGCCCGGGCAGCCCGCCGTGCCGCTGGACGCCCTCGTTCCGCAGCCGTCGGCCCCCTGGCCGCCCCCTGACTGGGCCCCCGCGGCTGCGCCCGCGCCCGTGCCCCCGCCGGCCGCGCCCATCGCGGTGCGCGGTGAGGCGAATGACTTCTTCGGCTCGATGGGCTCCGGCGTCTTCGCTTCCGACGGCGCCGCGCCCGCAGCCCCGGCCGAAGAGGACTTCTCGTCGCCCCAGCTCGCGGGCGAAGGACAGTTCCTGCGGCTCGAGGTGCTGGGCGCCCCGCCCAGGAGCCCCGCGGCGCTCGCGTGCACCGCGAAGCTCGAGGAGCTCGTC
>VFKJ01001068.1 GCA_009885595.1 Myxococcales bacterium
CGCTCACCGGCGGCGCCTTCGTCGACGGCGCGCTGCGGCTGGGCGCGAAGGTGACGCTACGGGCGGGAGGGCGGGTGGGGGTGGCGGCGCTGAGCGCTCCGGGCGACGTGAGCTCTGGCACCTCGAGCGTGCGCGGCGCCTGGGTACCGGTGGCGGCGCACCTGGGGGTGGAGTGGCGGCCCTTCGGCGCGCTCAGCCTGCTCGCCAACGTCGATCGTTCGTTCCGCGCGCCCAACCTCGACGATCTCACCTCGCGCCAGCAGACGGGCCCGGGCTTCCAATTCGAGAACCCCGCGCTCGAGCCCGAGCGCGCGACCACCGCGGAGCTCGGGGCCAGGCTGCGGGTGGAGTGGTTGTCATTGGACGCCTGGGCTTTTCAGACCTGGCTCGAAGACGCGGTGGTGAAGCAGCCGCGCGACGTCACCGACTGTCCGGTCTCCACGCCGCAGTGCGCTTCCGCCTGGTTTCGCTACCAGCTGCAGAACGCGGGCGGGCTCTCGCAGCTGCGCGGCGTGGAGGGCTCGGCGCGCTTCCGGCTGCCCCTGGGGTTCGGCCTGCGCGGGAGCGCCGCGTACACCTGGGGCCAGGGCCCCACGGGGATCCCGCTCAGCCGCGTGCCTCCCGCGAACGGCACGGTGGAGCTGGCGTGGCGCCACGAGGTGGGGCTGGTGCTGACCGCCGCGCTCCGGTGGGCGGGCGCGCAGACGCGCCTGGCGCTGGCTGACTTGTCCGACGCCCGCATTCCGCTGGGAGGCACGCCGGGTTACGCGGTGGTCGATCTCCGCGCCTCGCTGCGCTTCTCCCCGGTGTTGCTGACGATGGTGATGGAGAACCTGCTCGACACGCCCTGGCGCGCGCACGGCTCGTCGATCAACGGGCCCGGCCGAGGGGTGATGTTGCTGGCCTCGTTCCGCGCGCCTTGACGCCGCTCGGCGCGACGAATCATCTGCGGCCCATGCGACTGACGCTGACCCTCGCCGTGCTCGCGCTGGCTGCCTGTCCTGCGCCCGCGCCCACGCCGACCGATGGAGGCGCCGGGGACGGGGGCACCTCGAGCGGCACCTTCTGTGAGCCCCCTCCGGCCTTCGTGGAGAACCTGGCGAGCTGCCAGCGGCTGGTGGACGACTACCTGCCGCGGGTGAGCAGCTCGGCCACCGACACCTGGCCCGCCTGCATCTCGGATTCCAACCTCTTCACGCCCATCAACCCCAACATCTCGAGCATCGCGCGGGTGACCGC
>VFKJ01000289.1 GCA_009885595.1 Myxococcales bacterium
CCATGGCCTCGCCACCGCCGGCAGAGGCGGAGCCGGTGGTGAGGGTCAGGCGCCCAGGAGACATCGAGGAGCGGAAGTAAGACGGCACAACCGGGGCGGTCAACGCGATTACGCCCATCGGCTCGGGTCCACCTTCATCGTGGTGGGGGCCCGGGCCGCGTGCCGGGGAATCGGGGTAGACTGTCGTCGTGACCACAGCACGCCGACTTCGCAGCTACGCGTACGAGCAATACCTGAGCGCGCTCCGCGACAGCCACATCAAGCTCGAGTACTTCGAGGGCGAGATCTACGCCATGGCCGGAGGAACTCCTTCGCACGCACAGCTCGGGGCGAAGGTCATCGCCCTGCTGCAGCGGGGATTGCCCGCGGGATGCACGGTCTTCACGTCAGACTTGAAGGTGCTGATCGAGAACGCAGACCTCGCGACCTTCCCCGATGCCTCAATCGTGTGCGGGCAGCTCGCCGCGGCACCGAAGGACTCCAACGCGCTCACGAACCCGACCCTGGTGGTCGAGGTCACCAGCCCATCGACCGAGAACTATGATCGCACCGAGAAGGTGCGCGGCTACCAACAGCTCCCGTCGCTGGTCGCAGTGCTCCTCGTGTCGCATCGGGCGCGCCGGGTGACGCTCGTCCAGCGACAGCAGGGCGGCTGGGAGGAGACCGATTTCCGCGGTGGAGAAACGGTGTCAGTCGCGACGCCGAGCGTGCGCTTCCTCGTCGATGAGCTCTACGAAGGGGTCGCGCTCGAGGCCTGAGTCGTCGCTGAGGGGCGCTCGAGGCCGGCGACGTTGATGAGGTGGGGAGGAGGCCGCGCAGGTGGCGACGGTCTCGTATTTTGGGCGCGCGCGGGCGGTCAACGCGATTGCGCCCGCTGGAGCAGCCCTTCCAGGGTGGTCGAGGTGAAGGGCTTGTCGAGCACCGGGGGGTGGGTGGTGGCGAGGAAGCGCTCTGCCCGCTCGGTGAAGGGGCCGCCGGTCATGAAGACGAAGATCGCCCGCTGCTCGGCAGAGACCTGCTCCCACACCTCGATGCCCGAGACCTCCGGCATCATCAGGTCGCACACGATCAAGTCGAACTCGACCTTCGCGCCCAGCAGGGCGAGCGCCTCCCGGCCGCTGTAGGCGAGGGTGAGATCGTGCGCCTTGCCGAAGAGGCGCTCCATCGAGCGCAGGATCGCCGGCTCGTCGTCGACCAGCAGCACCCGGGCGCGCCGGCGCGCGGGCAGGGGCGTGGTGGCGGTGCCGGCGTAGGTCCCGGTGGCGATGGGCAGGCGCACCTCGAAGGTGGTGCCGGTGCCGGGCCTGCTGGAGACCGAGATGAGGCCGCCGGCGTCCTTCACGATGCCCTGGCTGATGAAGAGGCCCAGGCCCGTGCCTTCGCCGATCTGCTTGGTGGAGAAGAACGGGTCGAAGATGCGCGGCAGCACCTCGGCGGGAATGCCGCTGCCGGTGTCGCTGATGGCCACCACCACCTGCTCGCCTTCTTCGCGCGTCACCACCGTCACCAGGTTCTCGGCGGCCCGCCCGTCGGGCATGGCCTGGGCGGCGTTGACCAGCAGGTTCAAGAACACCTGGCCCAGGCGCGCCTCGTTGGCGAACACCGGCGCCACCGGCCGCAGGTCCTTCACCACGCGGGCCCGGTGGCGCAGCTCGTTCTTGGCCATGTTGAGCGAGGCCTCGACGATGCGCGAGAGGTCGCAGTGCCCGCGCTGGTGCTCGTCGACGCGCGCGAAGGGCTTGAGGCCCACCACGATCTGCCGCACCCGCTCGGCGCCCTCGAGCGCCTCGGCCACCGCGTCGCGCAGATCGACCAGGTCCACCCCGGGGATCGGCGGCAGCAACGCCAGCTCGTTCTTCACCACGTTCAAGTTCGCCAGCACGAAGGCCAGCGGGTTGTTGATCTCGTGCGCCACCCCCGCGGCCATGGTGCCCAGGCTGGTGAGCCGCTCGGCGAGGCGCAGCTTGGCCTGCAGCAGGCTCTGCTGGGTGACGTCCTGCACCACCACCAGCTCGCGCGCCGCCCGGCCCGTCTCGTCGGCGGTGCGGCGGGCCCAGAGGCGCACCTCGCGCAGCTCTCCCTTGGCGGTGCGCAGCCGCAGCTGCAGGGGCGGGGGCGCCTTCCCGGGGGTCAGCTGCTGCTGGTAGGCGCGAAAGCGCGGCAGATCGTCGGGCGCGAGGAACTGGTCGAGGGAGGCCTCCGCGTCGGCGTCCAGCTGCAGCAATTCCCGCAGGCGCGAGGTGAGCTGGGTGGTGCCCTCGGCCAGGTCGCGCTCGATCACCGCCAGCTCGGCGAGCTCGAACGCCTCGCCCAGCAGCTCGCGGGAGCGGGTGATCTGCCGCTGCTCGATCAGGCGCTGGGTGACGTCGGTCCCGCGCAGGAAGAGCGCCTCGCCCAGCTGCGGGGTGGAGCGGCGCGCCACCTGCCAGCCGATGGAGCGGTACGAGCCGTCGGCGGTGCGCAGGCGCGCGGTGACCTCGCGCGGTACCTCGGAGGGCTCCACCAGCGTGAGCGCGACGTCGTCGGGGTGCAGCAGCTCGAGCAGGCCCCGGCCGAGGTAGGTCTGGCTGGGCCAGCCCAGGGTCGACTGCACCGCGTTGTTCACCTTGAGCACGCGGAAGTCGGGGGTGGCCACCACGAAGAGGTCGGCCGAGAGCGCGAAGAAGAGCTCGAAGATGCGCAGCTCGGTGATGACGGCGACCTCGCGCGAGATGTCGAGGAGGATCGACACCACCTGCACCAGCGCTCCGCTCTCGGAGAACACCGGGAGCGCGGACACCACGATCTCCCGCAGCTCGCCTTGCGGCAGCCGCACCGCCAGGCGCCTTCGGGAGACGGGCTGGCGGGTGGCGCGCGCCTCGGCGGCGGGGAGCTCGTCAGCGGGCAGGGGGGAGAGATCGGCGCGCAGCATCGCCCAGCGGGGATCGAACGCCGCCTTCAAGGTGAGCTGCTCGGCGGTGATCCCCAGCAGCTCGAGCGCGCAGCTGTTGAACTTCACCACCGCGCCGTCGGCGTCCGAGATGATCACGCCCTCGGCCAGGCTCTCGATGACCTTGCTGAACTCGAGGGCCGGCCCGGTCACGGGGCCGCCGGATCGCTGGTGAGCCACCAGCCCACCCCGGTGCCGATCGCCGCCAGCGCGCTGATCACCCAGGAGATCGTCGAGCCCACCGCCATCCCCCGGGCCGACTCGCCCAGCAGGTAGAAGTCCGACTCGAAGTGCGCCGCGTTCGCCTCGGCGGCCTTGCTCTGCGCGTTGAGGCCCAGCACCAGCCCGGTGACGAACGAGGCCACCGTCACCACCCCGAGCGAGAGGGGCAGGGCGCGCTTCACCAGGAAGGGCCCGAGCGGGCTCGCCGGCTGCGGAGCAGAAGGCTCGAGCTTGGGCTTGGTGGGCGCGTCCTTCGGGAGATCCGAATCGGGCAGATCACTGTCAGGCAGCGGCGGCGGCGGCGCGCGCAGCGCCTGCTTCACCTCGAGGAAGAGATCCACCGCCTTGGGGCTGGTGTACGGCGGCAGCTCGGCGGCCTCGTCGATGCGCAGCGCGGTGCGGAAGTGATCTGCCGCCTGCTTCTTCTGCCCGAGGTTGAACCTGCACAGGCCCGCGTGCAGCTCGATCTCCCGCAGCTCGTCGGGCGTGCTCTTCCACTGCGTCGAAGCCTGGCTGAGGCGCTCCACGCAGCGCTCGAAGTCCAGGTTGCGCTCGTGCTCGAGGGCCTCGGCGAGGAAGGGGTTGGGCCCCGCGGCCAACAGCGTGAGCAGCCAGAGCGCCGTCATGGCAGCGGCACCGTCAGATCGTCGGCCAGCTGCCAGCTCGAGAGGGTGAGGCTGAAGGGGCCGCCCGCATCGCCGTCGTAGCGCGCGATGCCTAAGGAGAGCTCGGTGGGCGGCGCGCTCGCCCCGCCCGTGACCGCGGTGCTCGCCAGCAGCTCGTCGTTGACCCGCACCTCGCGGCTGGCGCCCACCCGGTACGCGACCTCGATCAGCCAGTCTCCGGCGGTGAAGCCCCCGTCGACGACGAATCGCTCCACCAGGGCGGCGTTGCCCACGGTCTGCGCGTCGCTCTCCACCACCAGCTGGCCGGCGTTGTCGAAGCCGATGCGCGCGAACGCCTGGCCGGTCTGCGTGCCCAGGTACGCCACCGGCACGAAGCCGCGCACGCCGACGGGCGCGGGGAGGGTGAGGCGCCCCTTGAACCTGCCCTCCAGCGTCCGCGGCAGCCGGTTGACGTCGATCAGCTCGGCCAGCGCGGTGTCTTGATCGTCCGCGGAACCGACCACGGTGGCGAGCACGCTGTTACCCCGGTTGGGATCGATGACGAGCGTGCAGCCTCCGGCGGTCTCGACGGTGCTCCCGGTGAAGC
>VFKJ01001247.1 GCA_009885595.1 Myxococcales bacterium
GCAGAATTTGCGGCTCCACTTCCGCGGAACTGCTCTGAAACAGTGACGGTACGCCGGCTGCACGAACTCGAGGGTCCGACCCTTGATCGTGGAGTGCCCCATGAAGGCAGCGAGTTTCCGTCCTGAGGACCTCCGCAACCTGGTGCTCCTCGGTCATGGTGGTGCAGGCAAGACGACGCTGGCTGAGGCGATGCTGCTGCGGACCGGGGCCATCACGCGGCTGGGCTCGGTGGAGAGCGAATCGACCACCAGCGACTTCGAGCCCGAAGCGCGGGCGCACCACCACTCGACCTCGAGCTCGATGCTCTTCACCACCCACGACGGGGTGGAGCTCAACCTCATCGACACGCCAGGGCACCCTGAGTTCGTGGGCAGCGCGCTGGCCGTCTTGCCTGCGGTCGAGACCGCGGTGGTGGTGGTGAACGCCGCCACCGGGGTCGAGTTCAACACCCGCCGCCTCTTTCACGCCGCCGGCGAAGCGGGGCTCGCGCGCATGGTGGTGGTGAACAAGCTGGACCTCGCGCCGCCGCGCCTGGCGAACCTGCTCGGCGAGCTGACCGCCTCGCTGGGCACGCGGCTGTTGCCGATCAACCTGCCCACCACGAACCTCCTGGACGTGGTCGATTGTTTCGAGCAGGAAGCGGGCGCCGTCGCGTTCGGCTCGGTGAAGGACGCGCACCGCGCGCTGGTGGAGGCGGTGGTCGAGGTCGATGACGCCGAGCTGGAGCGCTACCTCTCGGGCACCCAGCGCAGCGCCGACGAGCTGCGCTCGACCTTCGTGCGCGCGATGAAGCTGGGCCACGTGGTGCCGGTGCTCTTCACCTCGGCGAAGACCGGCGCGGGGATCGACGACCTCTTGCACGTGCTGGTGAAGGACGCGCCCAGCCCGGTGAGCGGCCGCACCCGCAGGCTCTCGAAGAACGGCGAGCTGGTGGAGATCGCCTGCGAGGAGCGCGCGCCCTTGCTCGCGCACGTCTTCAAGGTGACGGCGGACCCTCACCTGGGCCAGGTGGCGATGGTGCGGGTGCTGCAGGGCGCGCTGGGGCCGGCCACCCCGTTCCTCGCGGGCGACGAGAGCAAGCCGCGCAAGGCCGGGCACCTGATGAAGATCGAAGGCCGCGATCACCCCGAGCTGGAGACGGTGGCGCTGGCGGGCGACATCGTGGCGCTGGGCCGCATCGAAGATCTGCACGTCGACATGGTGCTGCACGCGCCCGAGCTCAAGGACACCTGGGTGATGCCGCGCCCGAAGTACCCCACGCCGATGCTCTCACTGGCCGTGTCGAACAAGTCGAAGGCCGACGACGTGAAGGTGGGGCAGGCGCTGGCGCGGCTCGCCGAAGAAGACCCGACCTTCAGCTACACGCACGATCCGGTGACCCACGAGCTGGTGCTCTCGGGGCTGGGCGAAGTGCACCTGCGCGTGATGCTGGAACGGCTGAAGAACCGCAGCCGCGTCGCGGTGGTCTCGAAGGCGCCGACCATTCCGTATCGTGAGACGATCGGCGCGGTGGCCGAGGGGCACTACCGGCACCGCAAGCAGACCGGCGGCGCGGGGCAGTTCGCCGAGGTGTTCCTGCGCATCGAGCCGCTGCCCCGCGGGAGCGGCTTCGAGTTCAAGAGCGAGGTGTTCGGCGGCGCCATTCCCCACCAGTTCCTCCCCTCGGTGGAGAAGGGCGTGCACGACGCCCTGGAGCGCGGGGTGCTGGCGGGCTTCCCGGTGTTCGACGTGCGGGTGGTGGTGACCGACGGCAAGACGCACTCGGTCGACTCGAAGGACATCGCGTTCCGCACCGCGGCGAAGTGGGCGGTGCGAGACGCCTTGCCTCGCGCGCGGCCGGCGCTGCTCGAGCCGGTGGTGAACCTCGAGGTGACGGCACCCGAGGAATACATGGGCGCGGTGACCGGAGAGATGAAGGGCGTTCGCGGGCGCATCCTCGGCATGGAGGCGCTGCCCGGGGGCCTGAGCGTGGTGCGCGCGCTCGCGCCGCTGGCCGAGCTGCGGGACTTCGCCGGCACCCTGCGCGGCGTGACCGGCGGGCACGGCACCTTCACGGTAGAGCTGGCGCAGTACGAGCCGGTGCCGCAGCACACCCACAACAAGCTGGTCGACGCGCGCGCCGCGCACCGGGTGCTGGAAGACGCGCCTTGAAGTCAGCGCAGGCAAGCCAGATCCGCTGCGCTTCCAAAGCCAGTCAGTCGTCGCAGCCGAGGGCGATGGCCAGGCTCGCGCAGACCTCGCGGAGGCGCGCCGGCCGCAGGGTACCCAGGAACTGCTTGAGGCCGGTCTTCTCGACGGTGTGGAGGTGGTCGAGGTTGACCGCCGAGGCGTGCTTGAGGCCCTCCGCTTGACCGAGCAGCACTTCGCTTGGGATGCCGCGGATGGTGGAGGTGATGGGCGCCACCACCACCGTGTGCAGGGCGTCGATCGCCTCTGCGCGGCTCAGGACCAGCACCGGGCGCAGCTTGTCGGGGCGACGGAACTCGAACATCCACACCTCGCCGCGGCTCACTCCTCGGGCCATGCCTCTGCCTCCGCCCAGCCACTCAGTTCGGTCGGCTTCGTGGCATAGCCGCGCTTGTACGCAGCGGCGATCGACGAGTGGCGGCGGCGCCGAAGCCATTCGCGTACCGCCTCGCGGAAGACGGCCGAGCGCCCCGCCCGCTTGACCTCGGGGTCGCGCTCGAGTCTGCGAAGGAGCTCTTCGTCGATGGTGATCTGGATGGCCTTCATATGTGGATACTCTATATGGACAACCTATCCATTGTCTCCAGAGGCCGGGTGTCTCGACCGTGCGCTGGTCGGTCGACTTCAGGTCGCGAAGCGCGCCTTCACCGAGGGGCGCTGCAGCACGATGATGGTGAACACCTCGAGCACCGTGCCCAGCGGCATGAAGAGGCAGAGCTCTACTCCGGTCTGCCCTCTCCCCGACCCTCTCCCCCGCGGGGGAGAGGGAGAGAGAGAGAGATCAACTTCGAAATGAGGCCTCGAGGCTCACCACGTCGGCGCGCAGCCGCTTCACGGTCGCCTCGGTCGCGCGCGGCTCGAGCGCGAGGAACGCCGCCCGCAGCTTCGGCGCGACCGAGCCGAGCAGCTCGACCCCGCGCACGTCGGTGATGCCGTACTCGCCGAACACCCGCGGCAGCAGCTCGAACAGCAGCTCCTTCCGGGCGGTGAGCGCGGCTTCGTCGGGCGCGAGCTTCGCCTTCTCTGCGATCGACTCCGGCAGGGCGTAGCCATCGTCAAAGGCGAGCTTCTTCACTTCCTTGAGCGCCGCCGGAAGGAGCTTCACCGCGCGCCGGCACGCCGCGGCGTTCGGCAGCGCGAGGGCCGCGTCCAGCTTCCGACGCAAGGGGGCGGGCAGCGACTCGCGCAGCAGGTGCAGCCGCGGCACTCGCCACCCGTGATCGATGAACAGCCGCAGACACATCAACCGCCAACACGCGAAGCGCAGGAACGCCGCCCGGTGCAGGGTGCTCCCCTGCCCCGCCCGCTCGAGTTCCCAGCGCACCTGGGCCTCGGTGCTGCGGATGATCTCCGCGCGAATGCGGCGGCGCTGCTTAGCCCAGCGCTCGGTCAGCCGCGCGAAGGCACCCGAGCCGTCCTCGAGCACGATCAGATCATCCACCTCGTAGAGACAGAGGTTCTCGAACCCCTCGGCCTCTGGCGGCGTCTGGCACAGCAGCGTCACCTGCACACCCTCGAGGCGGCGCACGAAGCGGCCGCTGCGGGCCCCGACGATCCAGAGGTCCAAATCGGAGTCGGCCCGCGCGTTGCCGCGAGCCACCGAGCCGGTGAGGGCCACCGAGTCACCGGGCTTCGTCACCTGGGGCAAGCTGCGTGCGGC
>VFKJ01000370.1 GCA_009885595.1 Myxococcales bacterium
ATGCCCGCGGAGAACTGGAACTACTGGAAGTTCCAGGGCGAGTTCTGGCGCGACGAGATCGGCTACTACCAGTACACCCTCAAGCGCGGTTGCCCGGCCGCTCCCTGAAGCGGAACTGAAGACGCATTTCTCAGGAGTTGAGAGGGGTACTCACTGTTCTGTGGGTGCCCTTTTCTTCAATCGGAGCCCTGTTGTAGGTTCCGCGCCGTTTTCCGCCCCACAGGAGCAGAGATGAAGCTCGCAGTTCGCCTCGTGACGATCCTTGCTGTTGCCGCTGGTTTTGTGGCCAGCCCCGCAGCCGCTCAGGCCAAGAAAAAGGCAGATCCGAAGGCGACCACGCCCGCCAAGGTCGATCCCAAGGCGGCGGCCGCCAAGGCTGCGGCTGCCAAGAAGCCCGAGGAACGCAAGGGCCCGGCCAAGCTCGACGGCAAGGAAGCGGTGAGGCCGGAAGACGTGGAGCGCGAGGCCACCGCCGACAAGAAGCGCGACGAGCAGATCGAAGCGGCCAAGAAGATCATCCCCAAGATCGAAGACGGCAACCCGCAGAAGGCCGACCTGCTCTTCCAGCTCTCCGAGCTCTACTGGGAGAAGTCGCGCTACCTGTACCGCAAGGAGATGCTCGGCTTCTTCACCCAGCAAAAAGAGGCCGACGAGAAGAAGAACCGCGGCGAGAAGACCGCCGAGCCCAAGGAAGATCACCGCGAGTCCGAGCTCTACCGCTCCGAGACGATGCGCCTCTACGAGACCATCCTGCGCGAGTACCCCACCTACGAGCGCAAGGACGAGGTGCTCTTCAACCTCGCCTACAACCAGTACGACATCGGCAAGCGCGACCTCGCGGTCAAGCGCTACGAGGAGCTGCTCAAGAGCTACCCGGGCAGCAAGTTCGTCTCCGACACCTACGTGCAGCTGGGCAATCACTACTTCGAAGTCGCCAACGTCCTGGAGAAGGCGAAGACGATGTACGAGAAGGCCTTCGCCTCGCCCAACCCGAAGATCAAGTCGTACGCGCTCTACAAGCTGGCCTGGTGCGACTTC
This sequence comes from Myxococcales bacterium, assembly GCA_009885595.1. Taxonomy (GTDB): domain Bacteria; phylum Myxococcota; class Myxococcia; order Myxococcales; family Myxococcaceae; genus Archangium_A. Next base: position 1,039 of record VFKJ01000370.1, read on the forward strand.
AACGCGGGCGAGCACGAGAAGGCGCTCAAGAAGCTGCAGGACGTGGTGGAGTTCGCCGAGAAGCAGGGCAAGGACAAGTCGGCCACCGACCTGAAGAACGAAGCCTTGCAGGACTCGATTCGCATGTTCGTGCAGCTCAACCGGGCTGACGACGCGATGGCTTATTACAAGGCGCACGCGGGCAAGAAGAAGCAGCTCTCGCTCACCCAGAAGCTCGCGTACCAGCTGCAGGAAGCCGGTCACCACGACAACGCCATCAAGTCGTTCCGCTACCTCCTCAACGACAACGCGGTCGCGGAGTCTGCCCCCGACTGGCAGCAGTCGATCATCAAGTCGTACGAAGGCCTGCGCCAGCGCGAGAACGTGAAGGGCGAGGTGAAGAAGCTCGCCGAGCTCTACCGCCCGGGCAGCGTGTGGTGGAAGGCGAACGAGTCGAAGAAAGAAGTGCTGCGCAACGGCTTCAACGTCGCCGAAGAGGCGATGCGCCAGACCGTCACCGAGTACCACCAGGAAGCGCAGAAGACGAAGCAGGTCGAGACCTACAAGCTCGCGCGCGACATCTACAGGCAGTACGTCGACGCGTTCGCCGCCTCGGAAGACGAGCAGTTCGTCAGCGATCAGGCCTTCAACCTGAAGTTCTTCTACGCCGAGATCCTCTGGGCCCTCGAGGAGTGGGAGCCCGCGGCCAAGCAGTACGACGGCGTGGTGGCCTTCAAGATCCCCAGCCGGCCCGAGGCGAAGGAAGCGGCCACCGAGAAGTTCCGCCAGAACTCGGCCTTCAACGCGATCCTCGCCTACGACAAGCTGGTGAAGATCGAGCGCGGCCTCTTGCAGAGGAGCGAGCTCAAGGAAGGCACCAAGGTCGACGAGACCAAGAAGAAGGACAAGATCGAGAAGGCCCAGAAGCTGGAGAAGCGCAGCGCCGCGGAGATGCAGGAGAAGCCCATCACCGCCTTCGAGAACCAGCTGGTCGCCGCCTGCGACGCCTACAACAAGCTCTTCCCCAAGAACCCCGACGAGGTCGACATCTCGTACCAGGCCGCCATGGTCTTCTACGACAAGAACCACTTCGTCGAGGCCGGCCGTCGCTTCGGTGACGTGATCAACCGCTACCCCGAGCACCAGAACTCCGAGAAGGCCGCCGACCTCACCATGGCCGTCTTGAACGAGCGCGAAGAGTGGCTCGAGCTCAACAAGCTGGCCCGCCTCTTCAAGGCGAACACCAAGCTCGCCAAGCCGAACACCGAGTTCACCAAGCGGGTGAGCTCGCTGGTGGAAGGCTCGCAGTACAAGTACATCGACGAGGTCGTCTACAAGAAGGAGAAGGACCCGGCGAAGGCCTCGGAGCTCTTCGTGGCCTTCGTGGCCGAGTTCCCCAAGTCGGACAACGCCGACCGCGCGCTGACCTACTCGATGATCATCGCCCGCGAGGCCAACCAGCTCGACAAGGCCATCGCCATCGGCGAGCGCGTCTTGAAGGAATACCCGCTGAGCGCGTTCGACCTGAAGGTGAAGGTCGCGCTGGCGTACTTCTACGAGAAGATGGCCAACTTCGAGAAGTCGGCCCAGATGTACGAGAACTTCGTCGCCACCTACGATCTCGCCGCCGGCGACAAGGCCATCGGCTACGCCGAGATCAAGGACCTGCTCAAGAAGGAGAAGGAGCAGCGGGAGAAGGAGCTCAAGGCGAACAAGGGCAAGCCCGGCCCCAACGCGGCCGCGGTGGTCACCACCCTCGAGCTGAAGAACATCAAGGACGCGGACCGCAAGAAGGAGCGCGAGGGCCTGGTGAAGGAGGCCGAGGCCCTGGTGGCCGACGCTCAGTACAACGTGGGCTTCTGGTACGAGGGGGTGGGGCAGTTCGACAAGGCCATCGCCGCGTACGCCCGCTACATCGCGCGCTTCAAGGACAAGAAGGACGTGCCTGAGCTCGCGTACAACATTGGCCTCGTGCTGGAGAAGCAGAGCAAGAGCGCCGACGCGCTCAAGACCTACGACGCCTTCCTCACCAGCTACGCCAAGGACACCCGGGTCAGCGACGCGCGCAGGCTCGAGGTGAAGTACCGCCAGTACCTCCTGCACGGGAAGCTCAAGAACCAGAACGAGCAGGAGCGCCTGGCCAAGGAGATCATCGCGGCGTACCCGAAGCTCAAGGACGCGGACAAGAAGAACGACCGCGCCATGCTCGCCTTCGCCCACACCCGCTTCGTCACCCTCGAGCCTTCGTGGAAGGCGTTCCTCGAGCTCAAGTTCAAGAAGGTCGGGACCTTCAAGAAGGATCTCCCGGTGAAGCAGAAGAAGCTCGCCGAGCTCGAGAACGCGTACATCGAGGTGCTGAAGGTCGGCAACCCCGAGTACGGCATCGCCGCGCTCACCCGCGTCGGCCTGCTGTACGCAGACATGGCCACCAACATCACCGACATCCCCGACCCGCCGGGGCTCGACGAAGACCAGCTGTCGATCTTCCGCGGCGAGCTCGAGAACCGCTACGTCTTCCCCCTCGAGGAGAAGTGCGTGGAGGCGCTGGAGAAGGCGCTGGCGAAGTCCTACGAGCTGGCGATGTACGGCGAGTGGACGCTGCTCGCGCAGGACAAGCTCAACAAGTTCAAGCCCGGCTTCTACAGCAAGCCGCGCGAGGTCGGTTACCGCGGCAGCGAGTTCTTCGTCACCGCCGGGTTCGAGAAGAAGGTCGACCTGCCGGCCGAGGCGGTGGTGGAGACGCCGCCCGCCGCCGCGCCCGCCCCCCCCAACAGCGCCGCTGCGCCGACCCCCGGGGCAGGTGCGCGGTGAATCACCAGAGCTCGAGGACTGATTCCATGAAGTCGATTCGTTTTGCAGCGCTGGTGATCGCCGGTTCCTTATGCCTGATGGCCTGCCCGCCGGCCGCGGTGGAAGTGAAGAAGGACCTTGAGATCGTCGCCCCGGTGAAGGCCGCCGAGAAGACGCTCAAGCAGGTGTTCACCGAGTCGGTGGCTGCCTTCGACGAGGGCAAGCTCGACCAGGCCCAGGCGGGCTTCTCGCAGATCGCCGCCAAGGTGCCGAGCAACGTGGTGGTGCAGTTCAACTTAGGCGTGATCGCCGAGCGCCAGGGCAAGCTCACCGAGGCCGCCGGGTTCTACGAGGCGTCGAACAAGCTCGACCCCAGGCACAAGCCCACCCTGCTCAACCTCGGGCGGGTGTACCGCCAGCAGGACAAGTTCGACGCGGCCATCTCGCTCTACGAGACGGCCCTCAAGGACCCCGCGAACGAGTACGACGTCGAGCTCAACAACAACCTCACCGTCGCCTACCGGCTGGCCAAGAAGTACGCGCAGGCCGAGGCCACCGCGCGCAAGGTGCTCGCCCGCACCAAGGACAACCCCGACGCGTACAAGAACCTCGCGCTCATCTACTTCGACCAGGGCAACTACCGGCTGGCAGAGTTCATCTCGGCCAACGCGCGCAAGCTCGATGACAAGGATCCGGGCGTCTACAACAACCTCGGCCTCATCTACCTGAAGCTCGAGGATCGCCGCCTGGCGCTGGGCCAGTTCCAGAAGGCCGTCTCGCTCGACAAGGACTTCGCCCCCAGCCTCTTCAACATCGGGGCGATGGCGCTGACCTACCGCGACTACGACGGGGCGGAGAAGGTGCTCTCCCGCGCCACTGAGCTCGATCAGAACTCCTACGAGGGCTTCCTCGCGTACGCCTTCGCGCTCGACGGGCAGAAGGGCCGCGACGCCAAGAAGGGCGTGAAGGCAGGCCAGATGTTCGAGCGCGTGCTGGCCATCAAGCCCGATCAGAACGACGCCATCTGCGGCGCCGCCTGGGCCTACGCCGCCGACAAGGCCGGCTGGGACAAGGCCCTGGGCTTCCTGGACCGCTGCAAGGCGCTCCCGGGGACCTCGTCGGTCGATCAGCAGCTGATCGACAGCAAGATGAAGGGCATCGTCGCCATGCAGAAGGCCGGGCAGCAGGCCGCCCCCAAGCCGGAAGAGAAGGAGAAGCCGAAGGTGGCTCCCACCGGCGGCCCCTCGCTGCTGGACAAGGTCTCGGAAGAGGCCGCCAAGGCTGAGCCTTCACCTGCCACCGAGACCCCGGCCGCCCCCGCGACCGAGCCCGCCCCGGCCCCGGCGCCCGCGCCCGCCCAGTGAGCTCGGGGTGGGGGTGACAACCACCCCGCAGATCCCTACTATCCGCCGACTTTTCAGGAACCCGCCCCTTCAATGTGGTGTCACAGGGGTGTACGGAGGCAGCACATGAAGCGTCTTTTTGCAGGGCTTGCGATCCTCTCCTTGATGTCGTCCGCGTCGTTCGCGCAGGACAAGGTCACCCGCGAGGCCGACAAGACGGTCTTCCGCAAGAAGACCACCATCGACTTCACCGACGTCGCCATCGACGGCGAGCTCACCAAGCCCGAAGGCAGCTACTCGGTGTCGAAGAAGAAGACGACCTTCAAGACGCTCATCAAGGTGCGCGACAACTTCAACCCTGAGCTCCAGAAGTCCGTCGAGAACCTCTGAGCACTTGGCTCAAACCCGCTTCGCTGACCAAAGCTTCGTCGAAACGCTGAAGGATCATCCCCATGGCCAAGAAGACCGCGATCACCCTGCAGATCACCAACCCCGACGGCTCGGTCACCGAGTCGACCAGCGAGCTCGAGAGCATCATCGTCGGCTCGGGTTCTGGCGCGTCGGTGAAGGTGTCCGATCCCAAGGTCTCCAACCTCCACTGCATGTTCAAGGTGGAGAAGGACGGCGCGGTCACGGTGATCGATCTCGGCTCGGAGAGCGGCACCCGGTTCAAGGACCAGGCGGTCAAGGAGCCGGCCCAGGTCGCCTCGGGTGAGACCGTGATGATCGGCGAGTCGAAGGTGAAGATCGTCTACGGCGACGAGAAGCCCGCGGCGGTGGAAGAGAAGAAGTCCGAGAAGCACGAAGAGAAGAAGAAGGACAAGAAGCAGGTCCCTTCGGCCAAGGCGCTGGCCGGTACCGGCAAGAACGCGGCGCATCTCTTCAGCGAGCCGCTCCCTGCCGAAGCCGTGCCCACCGAGAGCGAGAAGGTGCTCCAGGTCGCGCTGCTCTGGGGCGACACCCTCATCAACGTGCAGCACTTCGGCGAGGGCGTGCCGGTCACCATCGGTGACGGCGAAGGCAACCGCTTCACCGTGTTCAACGCGGGCGCGAACTTCTCGCTCGCCCAGGCGCGCGGCGCGACCGCGGTCGTCAACGTGCCCTCCGAGGCCGGGCTGATCGTCACCACCAAGAGCGACTCCCACAAGTCCAAGGAGCAGCTCAAGAGCGAGGGCAAGCTCAAGGCCGCCGACGGGGGCGTTCGCGCCGACGCCGTCGAGCTGGCGCTGCACGACCGCGCGCAGGTGTCCTTCAACGACGTCGCCTTCATCTTGCGGTTCGTTCGCCCCACCGCTCACATCACCGCGAACACCCTGGAAGAGCACGACTTCACCTTCTTCAAGATCACCTCGATCTGCCTGATGGCGTTCTTCGCCCTGGTGGCGGCGATGGTGCTCACGCCGCTGGGCTTCGGGGCTGATGGCGACGACATCTTCGGCAACCCGTCGAAGTACGTGAAGCTGATGATCAAGCCGGAGAAGAAGATCGAGATCAAAAAGTTCATGGATCTCTCCGGCATCAAGGAAGGCGAGAAGCCCAAGGAGAAGGAAGGCAAGTTCGGCAAGCAGGACGCCAAGAAGGACCTGGCTGACCCTTCCAAGAAGCGCATGGATGACCAGAAGAAGGTCTCCAGCCTGATGGCCTCGATGTTCGGCGGCAGCAGCTCGAGCCTGTTCGAGGCTGGCCTGGGCACCGGCGTCAACCAGGCCCTCGGCGGCCTCACCGGCGGCGCGGGCGTGGGTGATGCGCAGGGCGTCGGCGGGCTGGGCTCGCGCGGCAGTGGCGCCGGCGGCGGCGGCATGGGCCTGGGCCTGGGCGGCCTGGGCACCAAGGGTGGCGGTCGTGGTCGCGGCGGCTACGGCTCGATCGACCTCGGCGGCAAGGGCAAGGACTCGACCCGGGTGATCCCTGGCAAGACCACCGTCATCGGCGGCCTCGACAAGGACGTCATCATGAAGGTGATCAAGCGCCATCAGAACGAGATCAAGTTCTGCTACGAGCAGGAGCTGCAGAAGAACGCGGCGCTCGGCGGCAAGGTCGCGGTCGCGTGGACCATCGATCCTTCCGGCGGCGTCTCCGAGGCCAACGTGAGCGAGTCGTCGATGGGCAACGCCAACGTCGAGTCCTGCATCGTGCAGCGCATTCGCCGGTGGAAGTTCCCTGAGCCCGCGGGCGGCGGCGTGGTGAACGTCACCTTCCCCTGGATCTTCAAGGCGGCCGGCGACGAGAGCGACGAGTAAGGCTCGCCTCTTCTTCGGTGCTCGAACACGCGCGGCGCGGATCTCCTCAGGAGTTCCGCGCCGTTTTGCGTTTTCACGATTGCGTTTGCCCTGACCGAAGGTATGGTGCCGCGCCCTTTGGTCTGGAGGAGTTCGTGCGGAAGCTCGCGTTGGTCGCTGCGCTCGTCGTTTCGTCTTCGGCTTACGCCGCCACTCCCGCCGAGGGTGTGCCGCTGCAGGTGCGCCGTGGCTTCTTCACCGAGACGGACGTCGGTGGGATCTTCACGGTCGGTGGCGACAACGGCTATTCCAACCTGCAGACGTACCTGCAGCTCGGCCTCGGCTATCAGCTGACGATCAACGAAGGGAAGGGGCTCATTCCCATCGGGTTCCACGTGGGCATCGGCGCCAACGCTCAGAACTGCTGGGCGGGCCTCAACGCCGCCACCCAGGCCTGCACCCAGGCCGACAACTTCACCATGACGTTCCTGAACGCCAGCGTGGGCTACCTCCACCAGGTGGTCGAGCGCTTCTACGTGGGCGGCAAGCTGCTGGGCGGCGTGGGCCTGCTCGATCCCGATCCGGTCGGTGACGGCAGCCTGGTGCGTGGCAACTTCGGCGTCGCCCTGAGCCTGGAGTACGCGACCAACATGGATCACTTCTCGGTCGGCCTCGACGTCTCGTACCGCCTCGTGATCGGCCCGAACATCAACGCGCTGATGTTCTACCCGCGAGTTCAGTACACGTTCTGAGTCACGCCAGCCCGCGCGCAGGATGAAACGGCTCGGGGAAACCCGGGCCGTTTTTCGTTCTGCTGGTCGCTGCGCCTCGTTCGCTTCAGCTGCCTGGCCTTCGCTTCGCTGGGACGGCTGCGCTCCGGGTGGTAGACGCGGGGCATGGACGCTTACGGGCTGGGCCGCGTCGTCGGTGAGAAGGGTGTGCTCCCGCAGCGCGCGAAGAGGCTCGACCCCTCGCTGCCGCTGCGCGACGGGGAGCTGCTGATCGACGTCGAGAGCCTCAACATCGACGCCGCCTCGTTCAAGCAGCTCAAAGAGGCCGCCGGCGGGGACAGCGCGAAGATCGCCGCCGCCATCCAGTCGATCGTCGCCGAGCGCGGCAAGATGCAGAACCCGGTGACGGGCTCCGGCGGCATGCTGATCGGCCGGGTGAAGGAGCTGAGCCCCAGCCACCCCGCGGCCGGCACCCTGAAGGTCGGCGATCGCCTCGCCACCCTGGTGAGCCTCACCCTCACGCCGCTGGTGATCGACGAGATCCGCGCGGTGAAGAGCGACATCGATCGCGTCGACGTTCGCGGGCGCGCGATCCTCTTCGCCTCGGGGATCTACGCGAAGCTGCCCGACGATCTC
>VFKJ01000136.1 GCA_009885595.1 Myxococcales bacterium
GATCGAGCAGCCAGGGGCCATCGAAAACCAGATGGCCGCATCGAAGGCCCCCGAGTTGAAGTCGTCCTTGAGGTGCACCAGCTTCTGAATGCACACCGCACCTGCGCCACATCGCGCCTCCACGCAGCCCGCATCCGAGCTGCACGCGGTGCTGCAGGTGGCGCTGGTTCCGTTGCACGCGTAGCCCCCCGCGCAGGCGACCGAGGGCGTGCGGCCGAGCGGCGCCACCAGACACTGGCCTTCGAACCCGGGGAGATCGCAGAAATCGCAGCTGCCTGAGCAGTCGTTGTTGCAGCACCGACCGTCGACGCAGCGGCCGCTCACGCAGTCGAGCGCGCCACTGCAGGGAAAGCCCTGGCCTCCGGCGCCCGCATCGAGGCCTCCCTCGTCACCTCCGTCGCTGCCGGCATCCGCCGCGACACAGCGACCCTGCTCGACGCACTGGTTCGCCGCGAGGTCGAAGTCGCGACAGGCTCCGAGCCAGAGCAGGATCAGTGCGCCGAGTCTGCGAGACAGTTTCATCCTCGAGGGCGACTATAGGTGCGTGCCGCGAGGGCGCAACCTCACGAACTGAGCCCAGATGATCAGTTGGCGAGGTCGAAGAACGCGCCCTTCGACGTCGGGCACGCCAATGACAGACACCGCAACAGCGCGGCGAAGGGCGCCCTCATCGCGTCAGCCGCTGCAGATCGACGCGCAGAAGCCATCGGCCGGCGCGCAGCGGAACACCGCGCGGCCCGTCGCCTTGCCCAGCAGCTCACCCGACTTCGTCGCGGTCACTTCGAAGTTCAGCTCTTCGCCCACCACGTTCACGCCCACCGGCGTGGGGCAGATGAAGATGATGATCGCCCCCGGCGAGGTCCAGGCCTGTCCCGCCGCGACCGCCTCGACGCTCATGGTGCGCTTGCCCTTGCTCACCAGGGCGTCGTCGCGCACGCGCGTCACCCGGTGCTCGAACGACACGCCCGTCACCGCCGGCGCGGTCACCCGGTACAGCATCGGCACGTGAAAGCCGCCCTGCGCGCCGGGCGTGGCCTGCAGCTCGGCGGGGAGCGGGAAGCCCGCGCCCCCGTCGGGGTCTTCCGCGCCCAGCTCGAGCGTGCCATCTGCCCAGCGCGGGGTTCCTCCGTCACGGCCCCCGTCGGGGCCGTCCTTGAGGCCGCCACAGCCTGCGAGGCAGAGGAGCAGGAAAAGGACTGGCAAGCCCTCGGTGAGGGCAGACATCAGTTGCGACGGCGCCGCGCCGCGAGCAGCGCCAGCAGCCCCACCCCGAGCAGCGGATCGACGCTCGTGCAACCGCACCCCATCTTGTTCGCGATGGTCTTGCCGTTGTCGAGCAACACCACCGGGCTGCCTTCTTCCCCGAGAATCTCGATGCGCAGCGCGCCCGGGCCCTGGCTCACGTCGATGGGGGTGCCGCGGTTGGGCAGCTGGAACACCCAGCCCTGCTCGGTGGTGAGGGTGGCCGGCGAAGTCGAGGGGTCGCCGCCCAGCCCGCAGTCGATGCGCAGGTTCGCGGTGTGATCGCGCGACACCTCGGCCAGCGAGGGGTTGAAGCTGAACACCGGGTCGCGGGTCATGTCCTCGGGAGAGAGCGTGGTGTAGAGCCGGGTGAGGAACGGGTACTGGCGGAAGAGGCCGCCCGCCTCGCGCGCCGGCCCCACCACCTTCTCTTCGATCTGCGCGGTGAGCGCCCCGGGATCGAAGCTGCTCACCCACCCCACGTAGGCCTCGGGGTGCTGCACCCGGTAGCTGCCCAGGTAGAACTCGAGCTGCTGCAGGAAGCCGTCCTCGGTGGTGACCGTCTTCAGCCCCTCGGGGAACGGCAGCTGCGCCAGCACCAGCGCCTTGAGCAGCGGCGGGAGCGTGGGCTGCTGGAAGGGACCAAAGCCGCTGTTGCTCGCCGGCACCGCGTAGCCGTGCTGGAACAGGTACTCGACGTAGGTGGCAGGGTCCGTGATCGCCGCCAGCTCGGCGAGGTTGCCGAAGCGGCTGGGGCCGTCGAGCACGTCGACCATCACGTTCGAGTTCCCCGCGTACTCGGTGAGGAACGCGTGCTTGTCGGGGGCCTCGGACACCGCCTTGATCACCACGTCGTTGTAGTTCTGCGCCCGGCCCAGCCAGTCAATCTGTGAGTCATTGAGCACGACGTGGTTGTAGTTGCGGGGAATGGCGCGCCCACCGCCCAGCATCCACACCTGGATGCCCATGTTCGGCTGCGCCGCCACGCTGGTGAGGATGATGGGGATCATCGGCAGCTCGCTGGGGTACTCGAGCACCACCGGCTGAATGTCGCCCGCCGCCTGGCCGCTCTTGAGCTTGAGCGCGAGGAAGTACGCGCCGGGACGAATGTAGGGCCCCACCGTCTCCTCCGTCCCCGTGGGGATGAAGTAGCGATTGTCGGTGAGCCACTGCAGCATCTCGTCCTTCCGATCGGCCCGCAGCACCGCGTAGTCGTACGGCCCGATGGAAGCCTGCGTCACCAGCGGGTCGAAGCCGCCGCTGGTCTCCGAGCGCCCCGAGCTGTCGTTCGCGGCGGAGCTCTGCGGCGCCGACCCGAGGCCACCGAAGCCGCCGCCGAAGCTGCAGGTGCCCGTGAAGGTGGTCTGCACGAAGTAGCGCGGCTGGGTGGTGTTGATCAGCTGGGTGAAGAGCTCTTCGGTGCCGAGCTTGAGGGTGGGCACCGAGGGCAGCGGCAACAGCCAGCCGAAGTCCTTCGCCTCACCCGCGTACTGAATCTGAATGTGGGCGTTGACCACCCCATCCTTCACCGAGAAGAGAATTCGCTCTCCGGCCTGGACGATCGGCACCGTGGGATCGGGAGGGGCGAAACACCCACACGCGTCGGCGTCCTGCGCGGCGAAGGCCACCCCGAGGGAAGCCACCAGCGCAGCACTGCGGAGTCGGGCAATCATGCAGAGACCTCGGTGAAAGAGGGGAAGCGGCGCGTTCCTCGCAGAATACGTGCCAGCAGGGAACCTCAGCGATTCCAGCCCTCTCTTGCGCGGGGCAAGCCGTGGCCACCCGCGTCTTCACCGCGTTCCGTCACGAAATTCTGAGGCCGCTCCTCAGCCTGGCGCGTAGCGATCGGCCAGCCAGTTGGTCGCCAGCAGGAAGGTGCTGCGCTGCAGGTCGAACCACCGCGCCAGCCGCCGCTTCCCGTCACTGCGATCGGGCGCGCGCATCATCTTCACCCGATTGGCCCCCTGCTGAACGAACGCGCGCAGCCGCTTGCTCAGGTACAGCCCCAGGTTCACGTCGCGGTAGAGCAGCTCGGTCACCCGCGTCCACCTCGAGCGCTCGAAGAACAGCCTTCGCAGCTCTTTGC
>VFKJ01000219.1 GCA_009885595.1 Myxococcales bacterium
CGAGCTGTATCGCGCCGCCGCCGCCGGCACCCTCACCGACGAAACGCACGTGCTCTACGTCTCGCCCCTCAAGGCGCTGGGCAACGACGTGCAGAAGAACCTGCTCTTGCCCCTCGAGCAGCTGCGCGCGCGAGCGAAGGCGCGGGGGCTGGCGCTGCCCGACATTCGCGTGAGGGTGCGCAGCGGCGACACCCCCGCGCACGAGCGCGCCTCGATGGTGAAGAAGCCGCCGCACATCCTCATCACCACGCCCGAGTCGCTCTACCTCTACCTGACCGCCGGCAAGAGCCGCGAGACCCTCAGGTCCGTGCGCACCGTGGTGGTCGACGAGATCCACGCGCTGGCGCGGGACAAGCGCGGCTCGCACTTCGCGCTGTCCCTGGAGCGGCTCAAGGCGCTCACCGGGAAGTCGCCGCAGCTGATCGGGCTGTCGGCCACCACCCGCCCGCTCGATCGCCTCGCGCATTTCCTGGTGGGTGAGCCGCGGGAAGGCCGGGCGCCTCCCGACGTGGTGCAGGTCGGCCACATCCGCCCGTGGGAGCTGTGGCTGGAGACGCCCGAAGACGAGCTCACCGCCGCCCCCACCCACGAGATGTGGGGCCAGCTCTACGACCGCATCGTCGCGCTCTCGGCCGAGCACCGCACCATGCTGGTGTTCTCCAACACGCGCAGGCTCGCCGAACGTGTCGCGCACGATCTCGGCGAGCGCCTGGGTCACGAGAAGGTGGCCGCCCACCACGGCAGCATGGCCCGCGAGCTGCGCCTGCGCGCCGAGGAGCGGCTCAAGTCGGGCGCGCTCAAGGTGATGGTGGCGACCGCGAGCCTCGAGCTGGGGCTCGACGTGGGGTCGATCGACCTGGTGGTGCAGCTCGGCAGCCCCCGCAGCATCGCGGTGATGTTGCAGCGCCTGGGCCGCAGCGGACATCACAAGGCGGCCATCTCGAAGGGCGTGCTCTTCGCGATGACCCGCGACGAGCTGGTGGAGAGCACCGCGCTGCTCTGCGCGATCTCCCGCGGAAACCTCGACGCCGTGCGCATGCCCGAGAAGCCCCTCGACGTGCTCGCCCAGCAGGTGGTGGCCGAGGTGGCCGCGCGCGAGTGGAACGAAGACGAGCTGTTCGCGATGCTGCGCCGGGCGATGCCGTACGAGTCGCTCACCCGCGACGAGTTCGAGAAGGTGCTGCACCTCGCCAGCGAAGGCGTGTCCACCAGCCGCGGCCGCTCGCGCGTGCACCTGCACCGCGATCGCGTGAACGGGGTGCTGCGTCCGCGGGCGGGCGCGAGGCTGATGGCCCTGCAGAACGGCGGCGCCATCCCCGATCTCTTCAGCTACGCGGTGAAGGTCGACCCCGAGGACAAGCAGGTCGGTACCCTCGACGAAGACTTCGCCATCGAGTCGATGGCCGGCGACGTCTTCGTGCTCGGCACCACCTCGTGGCGCATTCGGCGGGTCTCCGGTGGCGAGGTGCGCGTGGAGAACGCGCACGGCCAGTCACCCACGGTCCCCTTCTGGAACGGCGAGGCGCCCGCGCGCACCGAAGAGCTCTCGCTCGAGGTGGCGAAGCTGCGCGACGAGGTGATGGCGCGGCCCGATGCGCAGGCGTGGCTCGAGCACGAGCTGAAGGTGCCTGCGCACGCGGCCGACCTGCTCATCCGCTACGTGAAGGCGGGCGCCGCGGCGCTCACCGCCGTGCCCTCGCAGCACACGGTGATCGCCGAGCGGTTCTTCGACGAGGCCGGGGGGATGCAGCTGCTCATTCACGCCCCGTTCGGTGCGCGCATCAACCGCGCCTGGGGAATGGCGCTGCGCAAGTCGTTCTGTCGCACGTTCGACTTCGAGCTGCAGGCGGCCGCGAGCGACGACGGCATTCTGCTTTCGCTCAGCGAGCAGCACTCGTTCCCCTTGATGGACATCTTCGACTTCGTCTCACCGAAGACGGCGGAGAAGGTGCTCACGCAGGCGGTGCTGCAGGCGCCGATGTTCGGCACCCGGTTTCGCTGGGCGGCGGGGCGCGCGCTGGCGCTCTCGCGGCTGCAGAACGGGCGCAAGGTGCCACCGCCGATTCAGCGCGCGCGGGCGGAGGACCTGATCGCCGCGGTCTTCCCCGAGCAGGTCGGCTGCCAGGACAACCACGGCGGCCTGGAGCTCGAACCGCCCGATCACCCGCTCGTCACCGAGACGATGAAGGACTGCCTGCGCGACCTGATGGACATCGACGGGTTGGTGGAGGTGCTGCAGAAGATGAAGTCGGGGGAGATCAAGAAGATCGCGGTCGATCTCCCGGAGCCCTCGGTCTTCGCGCACGCGCTGCTCAACTCGGCGCCCTACACGTTCCTCGACGAGGCGCCGCTGGAGGAACGCCGGGCGCGCTCCGTTTCCCTGCGCCGCACCTTGCCGCCGGCGGACGCCGTCGCTTTCGGCGCGCTCGACCAGGCAGCGATCGATCAAGTCGTCTCCGAAGCGGCGCCGGCCTTCCGCGACGCCGAAGAGTTCCACGACACCCTGCTCCAACTCATCTGGTTCCCTCTCCCCCGCGGGGGAGAGGGTCAGGGAGAGGGGAAGTACCTGTCGTCGCTGTCCGCCTCTGGGAGAGCCTCCGAACACGCCGCCCACGCCTACGCCGCCGAGCGGGTCCCCTTCATCCAGGC
>VFKJ01001257.1 GCA_009885595.1 Myxococcales bacterium
AAATGGTGAGCTGAGCCATATCGCACCCTCCTATATGAGCTTCATACCCGGCTCACGGAGGACGCTCAACTGGGCGCCACCCCTCAGGGGAGCGGGAGGAGGTGGCCGATGGAGGCGAGGCCATCGCCTCCGGAGACTTCGACCTCAATCACCTCGGCCCCGGCTGACACCTCGAGCTGCAAAACGACGAGACCTCCCGCCGGCTGATCGGGCAGCGACCGCTCTCCCAGCACCTCGCCACCGGGCGCGAGGAACCTGAGCCGGTACAGATCGTTCCCGTCGACGCTGAGCTCGTACCGCGTCGGGTGCGTGGGCCCCAGCCTGATGCGCGCGATCCCGCGGGTGAGCTTGAGGCCGCCCGGCTGGAGGAAATACGCGCCCGGCACGGCGGAGCCCACCAACTGCCTCGCGTCGACCTCGAGGACACCAGGCGCCGGATCGCACCGCACCTGCGCCGCGGCTTCAGTGCGCGTGAACACCACACGATCGATGAACACGGGCGCAGCCGAGCCCACGAGCAGATCGAGGTACGTCTCGGAGGCCAGCTCGACCACCAGGCCCTCTCCTGCCTCGCGAGGCACGCTCCGGCCGTCACAGAGCACGCCCAGGGAGACGTTCTGGGCGGTGAGCCGCCAGCGACCCGCGGGAACTCGCAGCGCGACCAGGTGGGCGGGCTCGAGCGGCGTCACCAACGCCTGCAGCCGCCCGTCGTGGAGCTCCGCCACCCCTGAGGCCTGCGGCAGCAACCAACCCGGCACCACGAGGCGATCGCTGCTTCGCTCCACGCCGAGCGGACCGTCTTCCCGGCGGATCCACAGCTCACCCGACAGGTCCTTGTCGATCACCGAGTGGTACCGCATCAACTGGTAGAACTGGCCAAACTCCGGGCGCGCGAGCACCTGCTTCCCGCTCACGAAGCACGCGGCGCGGCCCCCGCCAGCGCCGCACATCGAGAGAATGTCGGGCTTGCGGCTCCAGACGTACGCCCCGTCGCCCAGCTCGTGACCGGTGGAGAGCGCCAGCCCCGGCGGAGGGTGCGTCGCGATGTAGCGATCGTTGAGCCCGAGCAGATCGAGGCTGGGCAGCTGCGAGAAGTACGGCAACGCGCCCGCGGCATCGACGGCGAGCAGGGGACGCTGCCGGCTCCAGGCCTGGCGAAGAAACCCGCCCAGCGAGACGCCCTCGAACTCCCACCGTTCGTCGACGCCGCGCTGGTTCTGCGGATCGAGGGCCTGGTCACGCGAATAGCTGAAGGCCAGCAGGGTCCACAGCGCCGCCAGGGCGAGCCGGGAACTCCAGCGCAGCCACCCACGCTGGAAGCGGGTGCGCTCCCACGCGGCCTCGCCACCCTCGGCGATCACCAGGGCCAACGGCACGATGCCGAACAGCAGCTGCCGCCACGCCGGGAAGATGTCGCCGCCCATGACGATCAGGTACGCGACCCACAGCATCGAGGTCGTCAGCGGCACCACCCAGCGCCGCTCGCGCTCGAGCTGAAAGACCAGCGCGACCGCGGCGGCGACCAGCAGCAGCACTCCGAACACCGCCCAGTGGCGAACGTGCTCGAGGCCGAGCTCGAGGCGGGCCTGGCTGAAGCCCACCTTCACCAGCGCGGTGTTGGGCACCCACGCGCCGTAATAGAGCCGACGGAAGGCGAGCTGGCTGAGCAGGGCGGCGAGCGGGGCGAGGCCCATCGCGAAGGAGCGCCTGATCGACGCGCGCGAGAAGAAGCGCAGCACGTTCCCGATCAGCAGGCCGCCGATCAGCACGGCACCATCCGCCCGCAGGAGCGCGAGCAGCACCAGCAACACCCCCAGCGCCACCTTCTCCGCGCGCGTCGGCTCCAGCTCGGGCCGCTGACGCATCACCAGCCAGAGCGCGGCCACCAGCACCCCGGCCTCGAAGCCGTGCTCGAGCCCGCCGATCGACCACACCGCGAGGGGTGCCGAGAGGGCGAGCATCAGGGACCCGGTCAACGTGCGCGGAATCGAGAGCGCGACGGGGCGCTCGGTTCGCAGCGCGGTGAAGACGATCGCCGCCGCGCCGCCGAGGAGCCCCAGCGCGCGCGCTGCCACCACGAGATCGACCCGGAGCGCGCCGAGCAGCGCCGTCAGCAGCACCCAGGCGAGATCGGTGTAGCCCTCGACGCGCTCGCCGTCGGTCCAGGTCAGGCCGTGGCCGTCGAGCAGGCGCTGCGCGTACCGAAGGCTGATGAGCGCGTCGTCTGAGATGAAGGGCCAGTAGCCGTGCGCGTGCCAGGCCGCGCCGAGCAGCACCAACCCGAGGCTCAGAAACTGTGCCACCCGCTTCACGCGAGCAGCGGTGTAGCCCAGGTCAGGTGAAGCGGTACTGCTTCACCACGAAGCGCGGGCCGACCATCGCCAGGGTGGCGGAGTCGGTGTCGACGTCGCCTTCCGCCTCGATGTGCGCCCCGCTCTTCTTGATCTTCCGATCGCCGCCGGCGAGCAGGTAGGTCTTCCCGTCGTCACCCTCGAGCACCCAGACGCCGGTCTCGAGATCGCGGAACGCCACGGTGCCTGAGAGCTTCACGGCCGCACCGTCTCCTTCTTGAGCATCGCGCGGGACACGAAGAGGCAGACCAGCGCGTTGACCGCCAGCCAGGGAATGGCGAGGAACGTGAACGGCATCCACGCGAGCGCCGGAGCGTTGGCCCAGATGGTGTAGCCGAGGATCGCCGCGAAGCCGATGGCGAGCCCGCCCACCACCGGGCGCAGGCCCTTCCACTTGATGGCGAAGATCGAGAGCACCACCGGCAGCGCCGCGCTGTAGACGAGCGGGTTGGCCAGTGAGCCGCGCCCGAAGATGATGCGGTTGAGCCAGTCGGGGATCGGCAGGGTGATCGCGGTGGTGGCAGCGCTGGGCGAGG
This sequence comes from Myxococcales bacterium, assembly GCA_009885595.1. Lineage (GTDB taxonomy): Bacteria > Myxococcota > Myxococcia > Myxococcales > Myxococcaceae > Archangium_A. Next base: position 2,888 of record VFKJ01001257.1, read on the forward strand.
CCACCCACTGCACGAAGAACGCGCCCACGGTGGTGAGCATCAGGGGAACGAGGAAGCCGGGGCTCGCGAGCACGTTCAGGTAGCCGGGCCGCTCCTTGGTGCCGAGGGTCAAGAGCACGAAGGCCAGCATCGCCGCGCCCCACCCGAAGACCTTCCAGTTGGTCGCGTCGTACGAATACACGCCCACGTCACGGGTTGAGGTGTCCTGCTGCGCCACCTGCACCTCGTCGGGCAGCAGCTCGTTGGTGTCGGCCGCGCGCAGCCTCTTGAGCGCGTCGAGCGCGCCCTCGGCGTTCAGCAGGCCGTGGCCGAACTGATCCGTCCAGCCCTTGGTGCCGGGAGCCTGCTTCGCGCCCAGGATGATCGCCTTCTCCACCTGGTCGGGGTTCTTCGCGCCGGCCGCGAACAGCAGCGCCGCCACGCCCGCGACGTGCGGAGTCGCCATCGAGGTGCCCTGGTACGAGGCGTAGATGCCGTGGCTGACGTCCTGCGGGTCGATGGTGTTCTGCACGATGCCCGCCGCTTCGCCCTGAGACTTGTCGCCACCGGGCGCCGCGATGTCGAGCTCCTTGCCCCACGAGGAGTACGGCGCCTTCGCGCCGGTCGGCCCCACGGCCGCCACCGCGAACGAGCCCGGGTACGCCGCGGGGTACTCGACCACGCCCCGGCCACCATTACCGGCCGCGCAGGCCACCACCACGCCCTTGGCGCGCGCGTACTCGACGGCCTGCTCCATCACCGCCGAGCGTCCACCACCGCCCAGCGACATGTTGATCACCTTGGCGCCGTGATCGGCCGCCCAGCGGATCGCGTCGGCGATGTCGGCCGTGTTCCCGCTGCCGAAGTGATCGAGCACCTTCACCGGCATCAGGGTCGCCTCGAAGGCCACGCCCGCCACCCCTTCGCCGTTGTCGGTCGCCTGGGAAATGGTGCCCGCGACGTGCGTGCCGTGCCCGTGATCGTCGTTGGCGTGCGCGTCGTCGTTCACGAAGTCCCAGCCTTCCTGGAACTTCTGCCCGTCGAGATCAGGCACCACGGCGAAGTCGTCGTGGTTCTCCCAGGCGATGCCGGTGTCGAGCACGGCGACGATCACGCCCTTGCCGTGCGAGCGCTCCCAGGCCTTCTCCATGTTGATGGCCTTCAGGTTCCACTGCTGCGCGTACATCGGATCGTTGGGGACGAAGTTCGCCTTCACGCTCATCAGCGGCTCGGCGGCCTCGACCTTCGGGCTCGACCTGATCGCCAGCAGCAGCGCGTCGAGGTCGCCATGGTAGGTGCCCTCCGTGGGACCCTGGGTGATGCCGGAGCGCGGGCCTGCCTCGGCCGAGTTGAACTCGAGGTCGATGCCCCAGGCCTGCTCCATTTCGTCGATCTCGGCCTTGGTGGTGCCGTCGACGAAGTCCACCACGAGGCGGCCAGGCACCCGGGCACCGACGTCGTCAGGCAGATCGGCCGTGGCGTAGGCCGGGCGGCTCAGATCCACCTCCTCGGTCTTCGCGCGCTGACAGGCCGCCAACGAAAGGGACAGCGCCACTGCGGTCGACAGCGTGAGCAGCTTGGTCATTGAAGTCCTCGCACAGCGGCTACGAACGATGGAGACAACGATTGGATCTGCCCACAAGTTCCCCCTCCGCGCCGCGAAGAACCGTGAAGTCCTTGGAAGAAGTGTGGTTCAGGGGCCTCGCGGGCGTCCATGACCTGCCCGCCTGACCAGTGAGGCCGCGGCCTTACCCACCAGGGGGAGGTTGCGCTGGTAGGTGCGCGACGCACCCGGGACGATCGTCAGCTCGGCCCCATGCCGTTCCAGCACCGCGGCCCAGCGCCCGCGATCATGACCTTCGTCCAGCTCCGCGAGGATGACCGCCACCGGCCAGGGCAGCAGGTCGCGGCCCTCGAAGTCGGACGGCCGCGCGGTGGTGGGGTTGATGAGCACGAGCCCGGCGAGCGCCTTCGCCTCGGACAATCGCAGCGCCACCGCGTCTGAAGCGCCGATGGCCGCGATCACCACCTGGGCGCCGCCGCTGTTGTCTTCCGCCAGCTGCAGCGCCGCGACCGCGTCTTCCACCCAGTCGAGCGGGGCGCGGGAAGGCTCGCCCTGGCTGGCGCCCACGCCGCGGTAGTTGAAGCGCAGCGTCGGGTGACCCTC
>VFKJ01000253.1 GCA_009885595.1 Myxococcales bacterium
CTTGAATTCGGGAATCGACTGCGTCCCGTGAGCGCCCTCGCCGCGCGCTGAGGGCCTCTTCGAGGCGAGCAACTCAGCGAACCCGGAAACACCACGTCCCTCAAGGCTGTTCGCTTGCTACTTCTTCCCCGGTGCTCAGGCGTGCGTGTGGGCGAACCGTCGCGCCTCGGGGTACGGCATCACGTCGTCCTCGAGACCGCCGCCGAGCTGTTCCTTCTTCTGCTGCCAGAACTCGGGCGTCGCGAGATCGCCGTGCATCGAGAGGAAGAGCGACTTGGCCTGCTCGGTGTTGAAGAGGAACTTCGGCAGCTCCTCGGGGAAGATGTCGGTGGAGCCCACGAAGAACCACGGCTCGCTCGACCAATCCTCCTCGTCGTCGCGCGGGGTGGGAAGGCTGCGGAAGTTGCAGTCGGTCACCCGCGCCAGCTCGTCGTAGTCGTAGAACACCACCCGGCCCGAGCGCGTCACCCCGAAGTTCTTGAGCAGCAGATCGCCCGGGAAGATGTTCGCGCCGGCCAGCTCGCGAATGGCCTGGCCGAACTCGAACAGCCCGCGCTCGAGCTTCTGTTCGTCGGCCCCGGTGAGCCAGACGTCGAGCGGCACCATGCGGCGCTCGATGTAGACGTGCTGGATCACCAGGCGCTCTCCGTCGCGCTCCAGCTGCGAGGGCACCAGGCGCTCCAGTTCCTCGAGCAGCGCGGGCTCGAACCGGCTCAGCGGCAGCGCCACCTGCGAGTACTCCAGGGTGTCGGCGAGGCGCCCCACGCGGTCGTGGTACTTCACCATCAGGTACTGCTGCATCACCTTCTGGCGATCGACGTCCTTGGGCGGCTCGAAGCGATCGCGGATCACCTTGAACACGTACGGGAACGAGGGGAGCGTGAAGACCACCATCACCATGCCCTTGACGCCCGGCGCGACCACGAAGCGATCCGTCGAGTGGCGCAGGTGCTCGAAGAGATCCCGGTAGAAGAGCGTCTTGCCCTGCTTGTGCAGGCCCAGCGCGATGTACAGCTCTGCCGCGGGCTTGCCGGGGAAGAGCGTCTTCAAGAACGAGACGAAGGCCGAGGGCACCTCCATGTCGACCATGAAGTAGGCGCGCGCGAGCGAGAAGAGCGTGCCCAGCTGCTCCTGCCCCGCGAGCACCGCGTCGAGGTAGAGCGCGCCGTTCGAGTTCTTCCGAATCGGCACCGCGAAGGGAAGCTCGGTGGCGCCGGTGTCGAGCCGCCCCACCAGGTACGCCGAGCGGTTCCGGTAGAAGAGCGACGAGAGCACGTGCACCTGCAGCGAGGGCGTCACCTCGCGCGGCTTGGGGAGCAGCTCGCGCACCACGTGCAGCAGCGCGTGCAGGTCTCGCTCGAGATCTTCCCAGGGCGAGAGCAGCTGGGTGTCGAGGAAGATGGCCTTGAGGGTGGCGCGCAGCCCGTGCTCGGCCGGGTAGTAGACGCGGTAGGTGGGGCGCAGGCTCTCGATGTGCTCGGTGGAGACGGCCGGGCGCCAGAAGATGTGCTGGTTCGTGTAGTAGGTGCGCGCGAGCACGCGGGCGGCGACGGAGTTGAAGAAGGTCTCCGCCAGCTCAGGCTGCTGGTGCTCGAGCAAGAGCCCCACGTAGGCCTGCTTGATGGCGGGCCACATGACCTCCTCGCGCGCCGAGGGGAACCGCTCGAAGCCCGAGACCGCCTCGCGCACCCGAACGTCGTACATGTCGATGCGCGCGCGCGCGGCCTGCTTCACCGCGGCCCAGTCGCCGGCCTCGAAGCGCTCCTTGGCGGCGGCGCTGATGGCGCGGAAGAGCCGGTAGTGCTTGTCGAAGCCCGCGAGGATGAAGCGCGCGATCTCGCTCGCGGCGTCCGGTGCCATGGCTCAGATATGCACAGGAAGCCGGAAAACTTCTTTGCTATTCGACGCGATCGCGATCGATGCGCGGCAGCGAGGAGAGCTCCTCCTCCCACATCGCCGCGCGCAGCTTGCCGCGGGCGGTGCGCTGGGGCTCGTCACCCAGGTTTCCCATGAGCTTCTCTCCGTGCCAGGCCCCCAGCAGCGCCACCAGGAAGCCGATGCCCCCGCCGACCAGCACCTTGGTGAGGTCGAAGGTGAAGAACCAGGTCGGCATGAAGAAGGACATCAGGAAGACGATGAGCACCGAGAGGAAGGCGCCCACCGCGGGCTCGAGCAGGCGCCGGCCCGGGCTCAGCACCCCGACCGCGAGGCCGCCCAGGTAGAGCGCGCCCAGGTGCAGCAGCATCTGCGCCTGGTAGTGGAACATCGGAGACACGTAGGCGCCGGCGATGAGCGGGCCCAGCCAGGTGCCGATGAGCAACTCCACCGCGAGGAAGAGCACCAGGCTCAGCAGGGTCCAGCCGGTGCTGAAGGGGCGCTCGGAAGGATCGGACATTGAGCGCAGCGTAGCGGTTGGCGCGCGACGTGACACGGCCCCCGAAGCGCGGAGAGGCGCTTTGGGGGCCGTCGTCGTCAGTTCGACTCAGGGCTGCGGAGGACGCGTACCGCCGCCCGAGCCACCCGTCGGGTCGCTGCAGACGAAGTCCTTGCAGGGCAGGCAGCCACCGCGGCCGTCGTCGATGCAGACCTGCGTGCACGCGAGTTCGAGCACCTCGCAGCCCGCCGCTGCGCACGAGAGGCGATCGAGCCCCTCGCACCGCGACGGCTGGGGCACCGGGTACGCGGGCACGCAGGCGGCCGGAGGCGCGTCGCACGGCAGGCAGCCTCCGTGACCGTCGTCCATGCACACCGCCGGGCAGGCCCAGTACTGCACCATGCACTGGCCATCGATGGAGCAGATGTTGAGGTCGCGCCCCGAGCAGATATCCGTCACCGGCGCCGGCACGCACATCACCGTAGGCGCGGCGCAGGGCGGGCAGGTGCCATCGGGCGCGCACAGGCACTCGGGGCCGGGAATCAAGACGCACTGCCCGTCGAGGGCGCAGGTATTCTCGTCACGGCTGCCGCAGAGATCCGGCGGGGGCGCAGGCACGCAGCGCGGCGCAGGGGGCGAGCACGCGAGGGGCGCGCCGCAGTTTTCGCCGGGGAAGCAGGGCGTGCTGGTGGTGTCGCAGCGGTAGTCGGCCGTCTCCAGCACGCAGCGGCCGTCGAGGGTGCAGGTGTTCGGGTCACGCGCGCCGCACAGGTCGGGAGGGGGCAGCGTCACGCACTGCACTGCCTGCGTGGCGCAGGGCGGGCAGCTGAAGCTCTCCGCGCTGCACGCCACGTCGCAGGTCGCGCCAGAGCCCTGGAGCGCGCAACCGGGCTGCGCGAGGCACACGTCGGGGGAGAGCTGCTCGCACGCGGTGGGCGCGCGGGTCACGCACACCTGCACGGCCTGGCCGCAGAGGGGGGGCGCCGGATCGCGCTGGGGCACTTCAGCGAAGCCGACGCCGCTGCTGCTGGTGCCGTCGCACGCCGTCTGCCGCGTCACCACTTCACAGCGCGCCACCGTGGCGCAGTCGCTCAGGGAGAGGCGGCTGCAGTCGAAGATGGGCGGGGTGGTGGGTCGACAGGTCTCGCGACCGGCCACGCAGTTCGCGGTGCCATCGCTTTCGCGCAGCGCCCCGGACCCACAGGTGACCGGCACCGGCTCGCAGCCCGGAGTCGAATCGCAGGCGTAGGAGTTGAGCCCTTCACAGGCGGTGATCAGCCCGTCGCGGTTCTCATCCCACGGGGTGAGGCCGTCGGGGCTGCACGACATCATCACCGCCATCGTTGCCACCATCAGGGTCTGCCGCATGTC
>VFKJ01000535.1 GCA_009885595.1 Myxococcales bacterium
GCGGTTCAGCGCCCGGCGGCCCTCATCCCTCCCGGCCCACCGGCCGCGCGCCCGGCAGCACCGCCGATCGCCCCGAGCGCGGCGCCCGGGTCTGGTCGGGTGAGCCCGTTGGCGGCGACGGGAGCCGTGGAGGTGATCGACGCGCATCAGGCCGCCGCGCTGCGCAAGCTCGCGCAAGGCCTGTCGGCGGTGGACTACTTCCAGGTGCTCGGCGTCAGCCAGGCCGTCTCTCCGGGAGACATCAAGAAGGCGTTCTACCGGGAGAGCCGCACCTACCACCCCGACCGCTTCTTCCATCTGGCCGACTCGCAGGAGAAGTCCGACATCGGCAGCATCTACAAGCGCATCACCGAGGCGTATTACGTGCTGCGCGACGACGCCAAGCGCAAGAAGTACCTCGCCGACCTCGCCAGCGCCGATCGCTCGAGCAAGCTGCGCTACACCGAGGCGACCGAATCGGAGCTGAAGGCCGAGGCCCGCAAGACCGTCGAGGAGGAGTTCGGGACCAACCCCAAGGCGCGCCCCTTCTTCAAGACCGCCGTGGCCGAGCTGGAGAAGGGCAACCTGCCGGCCGCGCAGAGCGCCCTCAAGATGGGCCTCACCTATGAGCCGGGCAACGCCCGCTTCAAGGAGAAGCTGGTCGAGGTGCAGAAGAAGATCGAAGACGCTCGCCGCGGGCAGGCCCCGTCGTTCATGATCAAGTGACGCTCGATCTCATCGCACTGGGCGTGGTGGCCTTCATCGCCATCTGGGGGGCCTTCAGCGGCTTCGCCCGGCAGGTGGCGCAGGCCGTGGCGGGCGTCGCCGCGCTGATCGCCGCCGCGCCCGCGGGCCGCTTCTTCGCCGAGCCGATGAGCAAGGCGCTGCAGTCGTCGCTGACCGTGGGCGTGGTGATCGCCACCATCGTCTCGTTCCTCGCGGTCTACCTGCTGGGGCGGCTGCTGCTGACCCTGGTGCTGCGGCGCCTGCTGGCGGGGAAAGACCCGAAGAACCGCTCCGCGGATCGCACCTTGGGCTTCCTGCTGGGCTTCACCAAGGCGGCCACCATGGTGTGGGTCGGCCTCTCGGCGGCCACCTTCATCGAGAACAACCTGGTGCTGGCCGGCCGCAAGTACACCTTCACCCCGAAGGACTCGAAGCTGGTGGCGCTGGCCCGGCAGTACAACTTCATCGAGACGGTGCAGTTCTCGGGCGCGAAGGACCTGGCCCTGGCCGCCAAGGTGGCCACCGACCCCAAGGCCGCGGCGAAGCTCAAGGAAGACCCCGACTTCGCCGCCCTGATGAAAGACCCCCGGTTCCGCCAGCTGCTGCAGGGCGACGCCTGGAAAAAGGCGCTCGAGACGGGCGACGTGCGGGCCCTGATGCAGAACAACCAGCTGGTCGAGCTCATCCAGGACCCGAAGATGAACCACCGGCTGGAACGCCTCGCCGCCCAGGCCGATTAGCCGCCTCGGGCGGCGTCGAAACCCACCCCAGACCGATGCTGGATCTTCCGGGCGATTCTCTATAGTGCGCGGACCCCTATGGCCCCTCCCACCCCGCAGCGCTGGTCCGTCGCCGACTCGAACGATCTGTACGCGATTCGCAACTGGGGGGCGGGCTACTTCGGCATCAACGAAAAGGGCAACGTGATGGTGCACCCGGCGGGGCCGTCGACGCCCAGCTTCGACCTCAAGGAGCTGGTCGACGAGGTGCGCCGCCGCGGAATCAGCCTGCCGCTGCTGATCCGCTTCACCGACGTGCTGCGCCACCGGGTGGTGCACCTCAACGAGGCCTTCAAGAAGGCGATCAGCGAGCACAACTACAAGGGCACCTACCGGGGCGTGTACCCGATCAAGGTCAACCAGCACCGGTACGTCGCCGAGCAGATCACCGACGCGGGCAAGCCCTACAACTACGGCCTCGAGGCGGGCAGCAAGCCTGAGCTGCTCGCGGTGATGGCGCTGCTCGAAGACCCGGAAGCCCTGATCATCTGCAACGGCTACAAAGACGAGGAGTACGTCGAGACCGCGCTCTACGCCTCGAAGCTGGGGCGCAAGGTGGTGATGGTCGTCGAGAAGCCGTCCGAGCTGCCGCTGATCGCCGAGGTCGCGCGCAAGACGGGCATCAAGCCGCGCCTGGGCATGCGGGTGCGCCTGTCCACCCGCGGCGCCGGCAAGTGGGAAGCCTCGGGCGGCGATCGCTCGAAGTTCGGCCTGAGCTCGAGCGAGCTGATGGACGCGATGTCCTTCCTGCGCGAGACGGGCCTGATGGACAGCTTCGAGCTGCTCCACTTCCACCTCGGCAGCCAGATCTCGAACATCC
>VFKJ01000610.1 GCA_009885595.1 Myxococcales bacterium
GGCTTGGCCGCCGCGAACAGTTCCGCGTACTCGGGCGGAACGACGGCGACCTCGATCGCGCTGCGAAGCACGAAGGCGGCTCCGCCAAACAACCTGACCTCTCCGGGGGCGGTCAGGTGCCGGTCGAGCGTTCGCAGGATCAGCGCCGGGCCGCTCTCCACACCGACTCCTTCGTCGCCGGGCGGCGGAGCAGCCGGGCACTGGAATAAATGAAACGAACGCCGGAGTAGCCGCGGGGGGGGGCGCAGGCCGTGAGCAGCGCGACAAGGGGGGGCGTGCGCTCTGTGTCTGGCACCAGGTTCAGGAGCCAGTACAAGACCCGATCGGCGCGCTCACGCCGGGCGTGGAACCAGAGCACCTTCGGGTCGATCGCCGCGCGCTGCAGCATGCGGACGACGAGCTTGAAGAGCCGACCGTCAACCTCGCTGTGCGGCATCAAGAGCGCGACGATCAGGTCTGCGTCCGAGAGCTGCGGTGTTGGCGCCCGATCTGGAACCTGAGGACCCACGGCCCCCAGGTGCCCACGAACATTGGCCTCCTCCAGCAGCCAGTCCTCGAGCGGCCGAGGACCGGCCAGCCGCTGCAGTCGTTCGCGAAAGAACGACCGGTGGGCCGGGTTGGCGCTCAGGGTGCCGAGGGTGGGGGCGTTCTTCACCAGGCCCAGAGCATAGCGTGCACTCCGGATGGTCAGCGCACCGTCTCGGATCTGGAGGTGGCTATCGGCCCGGTTTCATTGCTGAATTTCTTCGGTGTCAGCTCGCCGTGCTAGGTCCTCGGACGTGACCGAACCACGTTGGGTTTTTCCAGCAGACCGCGCCGAGCTCGCGCAGACCGACCTCGACGAGGCCGCCCGCGTGGTGGGCGCGGAGCTGTCATTGCCCTCCGTGGTTGCAAAGGTGCTGGTCGCGCGTGGTTACCGCACGGCGGGTGACGCGAAGAAGTTCCTCTCTGACGCGCTCACCGACCTGCCGGATCCCTTCACGATGAAGGGGCTGCCGCAGGCCGTGGAGCGGATCGTTCAGGCGATCCTCACGAAGGAAGCGGTCACCCTCTACGGCGACTACGACGTCGACGGCGTGTCCTCCACGGCGCTGCTCACCACCTTCCTGCGCCAGGTCGGCCTCGAGGTGCGCACGTACATTCCGCACCGGCTCGAGGAAGGCTACGGCCTCAACCGCGCTGCCATCGAGCGCCTGGCGGCCGAGGGCACGAAGCTGCTGGTCACCCTGGACTGCGGCATCACCTCGCACGCGGAGATCGAGCGGGCGAACTCGCTGGGCGTGAACGTGATCGTCGTCGATCACCACGCGGTGCCCGAGGTGATGCCTCCCGCGGTGGCGGTGCTCAACCCCCTGCAGCCCGGCTGCGACTACCCCACCAAGTGGCTGTGCGCGGGCGGGGTCACCTTCAACCTGTGCATGGGCCTGCGGAAGGCGCTGCGCGACCGCGGCTTCTTCGAGGGCAAGCAGGAACCGAACCTCAAGCAGCTGCTCGACCTCGTCGCGCTGGCGACCGTGGCCGACGTGGTGCCGCTGACCGGCGCGAACCGTATCCTCGTCACCCATGGCCTCAAGGAGCTCACGGCTGGCCGCCGGCCCGGGGTGCGTGCGCTCAAGGACGTCGCCGAGGTGGGGGGCCTCGAGATCACCGCCGGCACCGTGGGCTTCCGCCTGGGGCCTCGCATCAACGCCGCCGGCCGGCTCGACGATGCGTCCGTGGGGCTGCAGTGCCTGCTCGCGCCCGACTACGAGACGGCGCTGCCGCTGGCGCGCGCGCTGGACTCCGCCAACCAGGAGCGGCAGCAGATCGAGCGCAACATGCTCAACGGCGCCATCGAGCAGGCCGAGGCGGCGGTGGCGCGCGGCGTGCGGGGGCTGGTGCTGTCCTCTCCTGACTGGCACCCGGGCGTGGTGGGCATCGTCGCGTCGCGCATCGTCGAGCGCTTTCACCGCCCGGCGATCCTCATCGGCGTGCACGAGGGCATGGGCAAGGGTTCGGCCCGCAGCATCGAGAACTTCCACCTGCACGACGCCATCAAGTCGGTGAGCGGTTGCCTGACGCGCTTCGGCGGGCACAAGGCGGCGGCCGGGTTGTCGATCGATCCCGCCCGGCTGGCAGAGTTCACCCTGGCCTTCGAGACCGTCGCCGGCGAACGGCTCGATGACGCCGCGCTGATTCCCCGCTGCCGCATCGACGCGGTGGTGAGCGCCAACGAACTCACCGAGGAAGCCGTGGAGGCGCTGCAGAAGCTGGCGCCCTTCGGCATGGGCAACCCCGAGCCGGTGCTGGCGCTCAAGCGGCAGGTGGCCTCGCCGCGGGTGCTGCAGAACAAGAAGCCGGGGCTGCCAGGTCACCTCAAGTTGACCCTGGAGGCGTCGCCGGCCTTCGACGTGATCGCCTTCAGCCTCGCGGACAAGGCCGGGCTCACCGAGGGACCGATCGATCTCGCGTTCAAGATCGCGGTCGACGAGTACCGCGGGGTGCGGCGGTTGTCGCTGAAGGTCAGCCAGCTGCGCGCGAGCGCCTGAGCGGAAGGCCCCTCACCCCGACCCTCTCCCCTTCAGGGGAGAGGGAGATGGTCAGAAGATCATCCCGAAGCCGCCGCCGAAGTACATGTCGTGCATGTACCCGCGGATGAAGCGCGTCACCTCGAGGCGGAACGAGA
>VFKJ01000882.1 GCA_009885595.1 Myxococcales bacterium
CTTGAAAGCGTTAAGCCCTCTCCCCGACCCTCTCCCCCGCGGGGGAGAGGGAGACAGGATTGCGCGACTGGAGACCGCGTTTACGACCGCGACCGCGCACGCCCCCAAGCGTCATGAGGGCCGCACGTACGGCGGCCGCGGCCTCGTCTACGAAGAGTGCCGGCGCGCGACCGACCTCGAGCTCTCCGACGCCATGCGCGCGCGAGTCGCCGGGCCGCTCGCCGTCGTGCTCGGTATCGCGCGTTGGTACACCTTTCAGATCGCCAAGGGCCTGCAGCGCCGCCTCGACTCACGCTTCGAGAGGCGCACGCCGCTGCACGTGTTCTGGGCAGAAACGGCCTCGCTCTTCGAAGGGGAAACCCCGAGCGTCATCGCCCCGGTGGTGAAGCGGCTGCGCACGAACTGGAACGCGCTCTGGGGCGATCGCACCGAGGTCTCGCTCGACGAGGCCGCGCGGTTCGTTTCAAGACGCTTCGCCGCGCCCTGTCCCGGCTGGCCCGGAGCTCGCCACCACGCGCCGGATCTGATGTGGGCCGCGTCCTCGGCCGAAGAGATGCTGCGCGGCGAAGGCACGCCCATCCTCGGAGAGTTGCACCCCGGGGTGACGCCCTTCACCACCCTCTCCGTGCTCGCCCACGCGCCTGACCGCGCCGCCCTCGAGCACCAATGGCGCCAGGACTTCGGCGACGACCTCATCACCCCCATCCCCTGGGAAGACTTCGCGCGCTCCTCGCAAGACGCGCGGCTGGCGAAGAAGCACTGGCACCTCGATCTCGGCTTCGGCTTCGAGTCCGACCGGCCGGCGTCCCGCGTGCTGCGCGCGGCAGACTTCGACGTGGTGCGCGCGGGGAAGCGGCTGGTGGCAGTCCACCGGACGAGGAAGCTGCGCTTCGACCTGATGCAGCTCTTCGAGCGCCGCCTCAAGATGCTCGCGGCCACCAACTTCTCGCTCGGTGATGGCCGCCCCGACGGTCCCCGCCGCACCCTCGGCGGACTGGTGGTGCAACGCGCGCACTGGCGCTTCACCCGTGACGCGCTGGCGTTTCTCGACGAGCCCGAAGGCCGCGCGGAGAAAGTACAGGCGTTCCTCGCCGCGCACGGGCTGCCCCGCCGCGTCTTCGTGCGCAGCCCAGAAGAGGTGAAGCCGGTCTACGTCGACTGGTCCGCCCCGGTGCTGGTCGAGATGCTCGCGCGCCTCTCGCGCCAGGCGGCGTGGCTGTCGTTCTCCGAGATGCTCCCCGGGCCCGAGGGGCTGTGGCTGCGCGACGCGGCCGGCGCGGCGTACGTCTGCGAGCTGCGCTGCATCGCGGTCGACCCGGAGCCCTGGAACCCACGGGCTTTCGATTGAACGGCTGGGCGCATCTTGACGCTCCAAGACGCCGCACCATGATGCCTTCGTGAGGACGACGCTGACCATCGACGATGATCTCATGGTCCGCCTCCAGGACGAGGCGCACCGGCGCCGTGTTCCCCTTCAGCAAGTGGTCAATGCGGCGCTGAGGCGCGCACTGACCGGCACTTCGGCCACGAAGAAGGTTCCCGCGCTCCGGACGTACGCGTCGAAGTTGCGCCCTGGCTTCGATCCGGCTGGGTTCAATCACCTCGCCGACGAGCTCGAGGACCAAGCGCGCGCGGTACGCTTGGGGCTCACGCGCTGCTGAGACCTCAACTTGTGGGCACTCAGTCGCGCCGCACGCGGACCGTCGCGTGGCCCACCAGCGGCCGGTGATCTGAACACACGCCGGTGCAGTCCGTGGGGATGTCGAGCGTGTCACCGTCAGCGCCCCGGCCGTGACCTACGACGGCGGCACCCTCTTCACCTTCCACTGACCCGGGCGGGTC
>VFKJ01000642.1 GCA_009885595.1 Myxococcales bacterium
CGCCATCGTCACCAACCGCGGCGGGCGCACCTGCCACGCGGCCATCATCGCCCGCGAGCTGGGCATCCCCGCGGTGGTCGGCTGCGGCGACGCCACGCAGACGCTGGCCGATGGGAAGGCCGTGACGGTGTCGTGCGCCGAAGGAGACACCGGCAACGTCTACGAAGGCGTGCTGCCGTTCGAGGTGGATCGAATTGCGCAAGGCGTGCTGCCGAAGCTGCCGCTCAAGCTGATGATGAACGTGGGCACACCGAGCCTCGCGTTCGAGTTTCAGGCGATCCCCAACGCGGGCGTGGGCCTGGCGCGCATCGAGTTCATCATCAACAACGTCATCGGCGTGCACCCGAAGGCGGTGCTCGAGTACCCGAAGTTGGAGCCGGAGTTGAAGGCAAGGGTCGAAGCGCTCGCCCACGGGTACGCCTCACCGAAGGACTTCTTCGAGCAGAAGCTGGCGGAGGGCGTGGCCACCATCGGCGCGGCGTTCTGGCCGAAGCCCGTGATCGTCCGGTTGTCCGACTTCAAGAGCAACGAGTACCGCAAGCTGCTCGGCGGCGATCGCTACGAGCCGGAGGAAGAGAACCCGATGATCGGCTTCCGCGGGGCCTCGCGCTTCATCGCGCCGAGCTTCGCGGACTGCTTCGCGCTCGAGTGCCGCGCGCTCAAGCAGGTGCGCGAGACGATGGGCCTGACGAACGTGGAGCTCATGTTGCCGTTCGTGCGCACGCTCAAAGAAGCGCGGTTGGTGACGGAGTCGCTCGCGGCCCACGGGCTCAAGCGCGGGGAGCACGGGCTGCGGCTGATCATGATGTGCGAGATCCCCAGCAACGCGATCCTCGCGGAGGAGTTCCTGGAGTACTTCGACGGCTTCTCCATCGGCTCGAACGATCTGACGCAGCTCACGCTCGGGCTGGACCGCGACTCAGGGCTGGTCGCCGACGGGTTCGACGAGCGCGACCCCGCGGTGAAGTTCCTGCTGCAGCGGGCGATCAGCACCTGCCTCGCGAAGAAGAAGTACATCGGCATCTGCGGCCAGGGCCCGTCGGATCACCTCGACTTCGCGCAGTGGCTGATGGCGCAGGGCATCGAGTCGATGTCGCTCAACCCAGACACCGTCGTCGATACCTGGAAGCGGCTCGCCCAAGGCTGACCTTGCCCGCGGCATTTGGGGAGCCGCGCCAAGGTTAGGAGTGCAGTGCGCCGGTGCTCTCGGCCAAAGCACGAATGGTCTTCACAAAGAGCTGACGTTCACCCCGAAGATTAGTGTCGACGATGGACACGCCGGAGCCACTGAGGGTCTCGTTCAGGAAGGCAAGATTGCTTGGTGAGGAGCCAACCGCGTAAACCGAGAAGCTCAGGTTTTCGTGTTTGTGACGCCTCGAAAGGGACTCCCACGCGAGGAGGGTACCGTTCACTTCCTGAAGCTCCTGCTCGAAATGAATCGTGTCGAGATTGACAGGCTCCAAGAGCAGGGTCTCGTGGCCACCAAGCACATACTGCGAGATCGGCTTCATCGAGTGAGCCCGGGCTCCGAGCATCTCGGGCTTGAAGTAGGCCTTCACGTAGCGCGCAACCTTGTGTTCCCGAAGGAAGAGCTTGCC
>VFKJ01001046.1 GCA_009885595.1 Myxococcales bacterium
TACGAGCGGCTGCCCTCTCCGCCCATCGCGATCCTCGGGTACTTCGTGCTGGTGACCGCGGGGTACTTCACGACCATGTGGAGCGCGTTTCGGTCAGCCCTCCCCCGACCCTCTCCCCCGCGGGGAGAGGGGAACAGGGGGGGCACTGAGCAGAAGTCAGCCGGAAAGGAGGTCACCTGACTCGTACGTGGTACCTTCGGGGCAGTTCATGCTTCGGCGACTCCCCACCGCCCTCCTGCTCGCTGCCGGGCTCTCGAGCGTCGTCGCCCAGGCGGGCGAGCCCGTCCGCCCTTCGCACGGCTCCCTCACCCTCAGCGGTGGCTTCAGCATTCGCGACACCACTCTGCCGGTGAGCGACACCCAGGCCCAGGCCACGAAGATCATCGGCGTCTCGCCCTGGCTGGTGCGCCTGCGGGGTGACTGGTTTCCGATCTCCTGGCTCGGCCTCGAAGGCGAGGGCTCGGGCGACTTCTTCCGCGCCACCAGGGAACGTGTCACGCCGCTCGACAGCAAGCGGGGGGCGGGAAGGCTGGGCGTGTCCCTGCGGCTGCTCACTCCCAGCGGCTTCGTGCTCAACGGCTCGCTCGGTTACGGCTTCTCGTTCACGCCGGTGATTCGCATTCAGACCGTGGGCGGAATGCCGGTGGCCGACACCCTCTTCTCCAACGGCCCGATGGCCCGCGTGGGCCTTGGCTATTCTGGCGAGCGCTTTCAGGGCCTCGCGGGCGCCACCTTGATGCTGAGCCTGGGAGGGCAGGTCAATCAGGTCGAGCCTCAGCTGTGGCTCGCCGGGCGGGTCGCGGAGCTGGGGCCGGCCGCTTTCTGGGTGGGGCTCGACGCCGGCTATCTCCTCGAGGGCGCGCGCAACGGCTACGACGGCAGGACCCTGCGCTTCGCGCTGGCCCTCAAGGTGGAGTTCCTCCCGCCCGCGCCCGCGACGAAGCTGATCGCCGGACCCGGCACCTCTGGAACCACCCTGCAGGTGCAGGTGCTCTTGCCCGGCGGCACGCCCGCCACCGGAGCGCTGATCTCGCTCGACGGCGCGGCGCCCGTGCCCGCCGACCAGCAGGGGCTCCTGCTCACGGACGCCACGCCGGGAGCGCACACCGCCGAGGTGAAGCTCGCCGGCCATCGCCCCGCGAAGGGCACCGTCACCGTCGTGGAAGGAAAGCAGACGCCGCTGGTGCTCAAGCTCGAGGCGCTCACCGGGCCCGGGCAGCTCTCCGGCGTCGTGCGCGCGTCGGCCACCGCCAAGCCCGTGCCCGAGGCCACCGTCACCGTCGGTGAGGCCCCGCCCGTGCAGACCGGCGACGACGGAAGCTACAAGGTCGAGCGCGTCGGCCCAGGTCCAGTGAAGGTGCGGATCGACGCGCAGGGCTTCACCTCGGCCGACGAGATTGCCCAGGTGCCGCCCGAGAGCGCGGCCACCCTCGACGTTCAGCTCGAGGCGCTGGGCAAAGGCAGCCCCGCCACCGTGCGCGGCCTCATCCGCTCCCGCAGCGGCGAGGCGGTCAAGGCGAGCGTGGTGATCAAGGGGCTCTCCACCAAGGTGCAGGTCACCCCCGAGGGCCGCTTCTTCATCACCGTGCCCGGCGGCACCTACCAGTTCATCATCAGCGCCCCGGGCTACCTCACGCAGCTCAAGAAGGTGGTGCTCGCCGACGGCGACCAGGCCATCGTGCACACCGAGCTGCAGAAGGCGGGCAAGTGAAGAGGCTCGGGCTGGTTTGCTGTCTGGCGCTCCTGGGCTGTCCCGAGGACCCGCCCGTGACGCCGCCTCCCCCGGTGGTGCCGGTGAGGCTGACCGTCGCGCAGCTCTCCGGGCTGTCCGGCAAGGTGACCCTCATTCGCGACGGAAAGTCCGTCGCTGCGGCCGCGGGCCCCCTCTTCGAGGGCGACGTGCTGGAGACCGGCGCAGACGGCCACGCGTTGCTCTCCTTCAAGGGCCGCGAGGTCGAGCTGCTCGCCAGCAGCCGCTTCACGGTGGGCAAGTCGCTGGCTGACCTCTCGCTCTCGCTGGGTGAGCTGCTCTTCGAAGAGCTCGACGGTGGCGAGTTCAACACCGCGGCCGGAACCGCGCGCGCGGGCGCGGGCAGCAAGGTGAAGCTGCAGGCGGGCGACGGGGGCACCAGCTTCGAGGTGGGCCTGGGCACGCTCGAGCTGCTCGACCTGGAGGACGGCGGCACCAGCACCGTGAAGGCCGGTGAGCGCTTCGTGGTGGGGCTGGGCGTGCTCTCGCTCGAAGACCCGCCCACCCCGCCGCCGCCACCCGAGGTGGTCAAGCCGAAGCTGAAGCTCACGCCGCGCGGCACGGTGACGCTCAAGCCGAAGTCCGGCCCGAGCTCGAAGGTGCCCGCGGCCGGCCGCGACCTCGAGGAGAGCAGCGGCTTCACGGTGGACAAGTCGAGCGAGCTGCGCGCCGAAATCGAGGGCGCCGCGGTGGAGTTCGAGGGCCCCTCGAAGGGCAACCTCGAGCCCGGGCCCGGAGACCCCCGCATGGGCGTCACCCTGACGGCCGGGGTCGGGCGCGTCTTCCTGCAGGAAGGTCAGAGCGTGCTGCTGGGCGGCGGGAAGAAGCCGCTGCTGGTGCGCGCCAAGGTGACCTCGACCCTGCTGGTGACGCCGACCCGAGACGGGCCCCGGGTCGAGGTGCTCGGCGGCGAGACCGAGGTGGGGCTCGAGGGCGCGCTCCCCCGCAAGCTGCAGGCCAACGAGCTGGCCACCCCCCGGGGCAAGGGCCTGGACACCGGCCGTCGCGGCGCGCCCACCCTGACGCTGCCCGCCGGCCGCAACACCCGGGTGTACTGGGGCCGCGGCGGTGACGTCGCGCTCGCCTTCCCCGCGGGTGAGGGCGAGCTGGAGGTGGCGACCGATTCCCAGTTCGAGCACAAGCTCGTCAGCGCGCAGGGCGGCGACGCGCTGGTGGTGCAGGCGCCCGTGAAGGGCGCGCTCTACTGGCGACGAAAGGGAGATCCCGAGAGCTCCGGGGCGCGCTTCGAGCGCGACGAGAACGCAGGCGCGGTGAGCGCGAAGTCGGACACCGTGGCGGAGACGGGCCTCAAGGCCACCATCTATTTCCAGAGCGCCGTGCCCACGCTCACCTTCACCTTCCCGCTGCGTGAGGGCGCCAGCTCGTGGCGCTTCCGGGTGTACTCGGTGGCTGACCTGAAGACGCCGCTGGTCGATCACCGCGTGAACGAGAACCGCGCGGTGGTCGAATCCGGCGCGCTCAAGGAAGGCAGCTACGTCTGGTCGGAGGTGGCGATGGACAAGAACGGCGCCGAGGCCCCCGGGGGCCGCATGAACAAGATGGACGTGGTCTTCGACAACTCCGTCACCCGGCTGGTGCTCACCTCACCTCGCGAGGGGGAGCGCGCCAGCACCGCCAGCGGCCTGGCCCCGCTGGGCTCGCGGCTCTCCCTCAACGGCAAGAGCGTGGCGCTGGACGCCGCCGGCCGCTTCTCCGTGCCCATCGGCGGCACCTCGGTGCTGGTGTTCAAGCTGGTCTCCAGAGAGGGCGCGGAGTCGCAGTGGGTGCGCCGGGTGGCGCGTTAGTCGATCGGGCGCGCCCAGCAGCCGATGCTACCTTCACCCGCGTGACGGACCTCATCGCTCCCCGCCGCATTCTCGTGCTGCTCGCGCACCCGGTGCTCGAGCGTTCCCGCGTCAACCGCCGGCTCGCCGACGCCGCGCGTGAGGTGAAGGGCGTGCACGTGCACGATCTCTACGAGGCCTACCCCGCCCTGCACCTCGACGTGCAGCGGGAACAGCGCCTGCTCGATGAGCACGACGTCATCGTCTTCCAGCACCCGTTCTATTGGTACTCCACGCCGGCGATGCTCAAGGAGTGGCAGGACCTCGTGCTCGAGCACAACTGGGCGTACGGCTCGAAGGGCAAGCACCTGGTGGGGAAGATCACCTTCAACGCCCTCACCACCGGCGGCCCGGAGCAGGCCTACCGAGCCGAAGGCCACAACCGCTTCACCGTTCGCCAGTTGCTCGCGCCGTACGAGCAGACCGCCATGCTCTGCCAGATGCGCTACCTGGCGCCCTTCGTGGTGCACAGCGCCTTGCGGCTGGAGACCGAAGAACACGTGCGCCCCGCGGTGCACGACTACGTCAGGCTGCTCACGGCGCTGCGTGACGACGGCGTCGATCTCGAGAAGGCCTCGAAGCTCGAGCGCCTCAACGCGCCCCTCGACGCGGTGCTGACTTCGGCCGAGGGAGCGGGCGCATGAACGGGTCGCTTCTCTCGCAGGCGCTCATCTACCTGGTGGCCGCGGTGGTGTGCGTGCCCATCGCGCGGCGCCTGGGGCTGGGCAGCGTGCTGGGCTACCTGCTCGCCGGGGTGGCCATCGGGCCGAACCTGCTGGGCCTGGTGGGTGAAGGCGCGCACGTGATGCACTTCGCCGAGTTCGGCGTGGTGATGATGCTCTTCCTCGTCGGCCTCGAGCTCAAGCCCTCGCTCTTGTGGGCGCTGCGCAAGCCCATCTTCGGGCTGGGCGGCCTGCAGGTGCTCGGCACCGTCGCGGCGGTGGCGCTGGTGGGCCTGGTGCTGCGCGTCGACTGGAGGCTCTGTGTCGCCGTGGGCATGGTGTTCGCGATGTCTTCCACCGCGATCGTGCTGCAGAGCCTCGGCGAGAAGGGGCTGCTCAAGACCTCCGGCGGGCAGGCCTCGTTCTCGGTGCTGCTGTTCCAGGATCTCTCGGTCATCCCCATTCTGGCGCTCTTCCCGCTGCTGGCGCTCGGCGCCGTGGCGCAGGACGACGCGCACGGGCCGGGCCGCCCGGGCTGGCTGCAGGCCCTCTTCATCTTCGGCGCGGTGGGCCTGATCATCCTCGCGGGGCGCTTCATCATTCGCCCGGTGTTCCGCCTGCTCGCAGAGACGCGGCTGCGCGAGGTCTTCACCGCCTTCGCGCTGCTGCTGGTGGTCGCGATCGCCTTCTTGATGGAGACGGTGGGCCTCTCCCCCGCGCTCGGCACCTTCCTGGCCGGCGTGGTGCTCGCCGACAGCGAGTACCGTCACGAGCTCGAGTCGGACATCGAGCCGTTCAAGGGCCTGCTGCTGGGCCTCTTCTTCATCTCGGTGGGCGCGGGTATCGACTTCCACTTGATCATCGATCGGCCGTGGCTCATCGCGGGGCTGCTGTTCGGGGTGATGTCGCTCAAGTTCGGCGTGATGTTCGGGCTCGGCCGCGGCTTCGGGCTCGAACGCCCCGCGCGCTGGCTGGCGGCGCTGGGGCTGGCGCAGGTGGGCGAGTTCGCGTTCGTGCTCATCTCGTTCGGCGAGCAGAACCAGGTGTGGGGCCCCGAGGTGTCGCGGCCGCTGGTGGCGGTGGCGGCGCTGTCGATGCTCGCCACCCCGGCGCTGTTCGTGCTCCTCGAGCGGGTGGTGCTGCCGCGGGTGTCGGATGGGGGGCCGAAGCGGCCGCACGACGCGGTGGCGCACGACGGGGCCGAGGTGGTGATGGCGGGCTTTGGGCGCGTGGGCCAGGTGGTGGGGCGCATGTTGCGAATGTCGGGGCACGCGGTGACGGTGCTCGACCTCGACCCGGCCATCGTCGACATGCTCCGGCGGCTGGGGCAGCAGGTGTACTACGGCGATGCCTCGCGGCTGGACCTGCTGATGGCGGCGGGCTGCGCGAAGGCGAAGCTGTTCGTGCTGGCGATCGATGATCCCGAGAAGTCGGCAGAGGTGGCGGAGTTGGTGCGCCGCAACTTCCCCACCCTTCCCATTCTCGCGCGCGCTCGAAATCGCGGGCACTACTACCGGCTGCGGCGCCTGGGCATCACCGCCATCTTCCGCGAGACGCTCGGCACGTCCCTCGAGCTGGGGGAGGCGGCGCTGCGCCACCTGGGCGTGCGCGCGCACACCGCGCATCGCATCGCGCTGCGCTGGCGCGATCACGACGAGGCCGCCCTGGAGGAGATGCTCAAGTACAGCGGGCAGGCGCAGGAGGTGTGGCTGTCGGAGGCGAAGAAGGCGCTGGAGAACTTCGAGCGCTCGATGGCCGCGGAGATCACCGGCACCGTGGAGGAGAAGGA
>VFKJ01000814.1 GCA_009885595.1 Myxococcales bacterium
AGTCCCACTGGGCGGCGGCGAAGAAGTCGGCGCCCAGCAGCAGCTGCGCCCGGGGGTCGGCCGGCGTCAACCGCAGCAGGCTCTGGTGCGTGGCGATGGCGGGCTCGAAGCGGCCTGCGCGGCGGTACACCGAGCCCAGCGCGGCCAGCAGGTCGGGCTGGTTGGGCGACGCCTCGGTGGCCTGCACCAGCCCCAGCACGGCCTCGTCGTGGCGGCCCTGGGCCTGCTGCACGTTGGCCAAGCCGATCAACGCCCCGGTCAGGGTGGGGGCCCGCTTGAGCGCCGCGCGGTACTCCCGCTCTGCCGCCGCCAGCTGCTTGAGCGCGAGCTGCACGTCGGCCATCAGGAGGTGCGCCGAGACCGTGTCCTGGATGCCCAGCAGCTCGCCGGTGAGGGCCTCGGCGCGTTTCGCGTTGCCCAGGGCGAGCAGCAGCCGCGCCAGGCGCTCCTTCGGGTCCGGGGCCTTGGGGAAGCGCACGTTGAGCCCCTCGAGCAGCTTGACCGCGTCGGCCCGGCGGCCCTCGAGCTCCAGCACGCCCACGAGGCCCAACTGCGAGGCGACGTGCTCGGGCCGGCCCTGCTGCGAGGCCTCGAAGGCGGCCCGGGCCTGGGGGGCGTTCTTCAGCAGCAGGTAGCCGCGGCCCAGGAGTTCCTGGATGTCCCGGTCGTTGTCCGCGACCTCCGGGGGCCGCTGCTTCAGGTAGCGCTGCAGCTCTGCCACCGTGCGCGCGCCGTCCTGCCGCTGCATGGCCAGCCAGCCCTGGTAGTACTGGTTGATGAACAGGTCGGGGCGGTTCGCAGCGCCGGCGACCTCGAGGAGCGGCGCCGCCTCGGCGTAGCGGCGCTTCTTGAGCAGGGCGACGCCGAGCTGGTGCGCGAGGTCTACGTCCTTGGGGTTCTCCGCCTGCAGCGGCGTCAGCACCTTGATGATGCGGTCCCAGTCCTTGAGGGTCGCGCAGGCCTGGGCCAGGCCCGTCGCCGCGCTGACCGCCTTCGGGTCGGCCGCCAGGGCCTTCTCGTAGGCGGCGATCGCCTCTTCGAGCTTGGCCTTCGTCTTCTCCTTCTCGCCGAAGGACGCCGCCTTCGCCGCCTCGATGCGCGCCTCGTCGCCCTCGGCGACGAGCCGCGCCGTGTCAGACATCGGCGGGGGCCGATACTGCGCGAACGCGGCGCCCGCGAGCGCCAGTTGGAGGCAAACGGCCAGGTTGGTCATTCGCAAAGCGCTGTTCATCGTGCGGTGTACTCCACGACCACCACGGTGATGTCGTCTTCCTGTTTCCCGCTGCTGCTGAAGGCGCGGGCTTCGGCCACCAGGGCGTCCCTCAGCTGCTCGGCCGGGAGGTGCCCGTTGCGCTGCACCGAGGCGGTGAGCCCCTTCCACCCGTAGGCCTCGCCCGCCGGGTTGCGGCCCTCGAGCAGGCCATCGGAGTACCAGACGAAGACGTCGCCCGGCTTGAGCTGCAAGCCCGCCGACTTCGCCTCGAGGGTGGTGCCCCGCCCCAGCAGCGGGCCGCGCACCGTGACTGACGTCGCCTGGCCGGTGTTCCGGTTGTAGACGCAGGGGAAGGGGTGGCCGCCGTTCGAGAACTGCAGCAGGCCCTTGCTGGTGTCGAAGACCATCATCGCGCAGGACATCTGGTACTCGCCGTGGCCGACGTGAAAGAGCGTCTGGTTCACCGCCTGCATGAACAGCTCGGCGTCGAGGTGGTCCGAGTGGTGGGTGCGCAGCACGGCGGCGAAGGCCGACAGCGCGCTGGTGGCGATGAGCGCGGTGGAGAGGCCGTGGCCGGTGACGTCGCCGATGCTCACCGCGATCCGGTGGTCGTCCAGCGGAGCGCGCAGCCACCAGTCACCGCCGCACTGGTCCGCGGGGTTGACCAGCCCGGCGACGCGCACGGTCCCGAACTCGAAGACGGTCCGGGGCGGCAGCAGCGTCTCTTGCACCCGGCGCGCGACGCTCATCTCCTGCTCGAGGCCGGCCTTGCGCGCCGCCAGGTCGACGGACTTCGAGAGCTGGTCGGCCATCTGGTTGAACACCGCGCCGAGGGTGCGCACCTCGCGACCGGCGCCCACGAAGCGGCGGCGCACGCGGGCCGTCATGTTGCCGGAGCCCAGCTGCAGCGCCTGCGCGCTGAGCTCGGCCAGCGGCCGCGTCACCTGGCGGCCGCCGAACGCGGCGAGCAGGGCCGAGGCGACGATGAAGCCCACGGCGAGGAGAATGGTGCGGCGGGTGGTGTGTTGGATCGACTCCCGCTTCGCCGCGTCGAGGCGCTGCAGCTCGGCCTGGAGCTGCTCGAGGGAATAGGTGAGCACCACCAGCCCCCGGGCGCCGGCGGCGGTGGGCTGCACCGGCGTCTGGTACTCGTAGACCGGGTGGCCTTTGTAGAGGCCGGGCACGACCTTCTCGTCGTGGGTGCGCCCCGATTTCTTCTCGTTGGCGTCCCGGTCGGTGTCGGCAGCGACGTTGCCCTCGGCGTCGACGATCTGCGTGCGCAGCACGTTGGGGTCGTTGGCGATCGTCGACTGCACCAGCTCGGTGAGCGCCCCGTAGTTGTTGTCGCGCAGCGAGCTGGCCGCCGTCAGCGACACCAGCTTCGACAGGGAGCGCCCCGTCTCCTTGGCCTGGTTCTGCAGGCGCGTCGTCTGCTCCTGCGCCGAGACCTTGAACTCCCGCGTGGTCGCCGCGACCTGCAGCGCCCCTGACGACGCGACCACGATCAGCACCAGCACCACCACGCCGCCCAGGAGCAGCTGATCGAGCCGGGGCCCACGGATCTCCGGGAGCGCCACCGGGGCGTGCGCCTGCGCCTGGGCCTGCGCCTCCCTCCCAAGGGTGTCGAACTCACCGGTCTCGAACGAAACCTCGTGCTCTTGTGGTTCGGATGTTCCGTCTGTCACGCGGTCCACCGGGCGGGGGATGTGGGGCTGTGGTGCACGGTCAAGATCAAGCTCGGGTTGCGTCCGGGGTGCACAGATGGGACCAGCGCCCGCATTAATGTGGGCGTCCGCTCCGTTCCAAGTGGAACCGCTCGGCAGGCGCTCCTGATCATCAGGGAAGCGAGCGCACACGTTGCACGTTGGACCCACGAATCGCAGGTTTTGCGCGCACCAGGGAATGCACTTCGTACCGCGCCCGGAGCGGTCGCGGGTGACCTGGCGCCGGAGTGTCGCGCCGCCGATTGAAGGGCTCTCGCGGCGTTTCCGCGGCGGCGTGCGCAGCAGCATTGACATGCGCGGCAACACCCTCTCTCCTTCG
>VFKJ01000697.1 GCA_009885595.1 Myxococcales bacterium
GCGGGCGATGCCCGCGCCTGTGAGCCGAACCCCGCCGCGGCTTGTGAGGCGGGCAGCGCGGCCGCCTGCGAGGAGCTGGCGGTGGACGCGGCCACGAAGGGTGACACCGAGGCGGCGCGCTCGCTGCTGGCCCGTGCGGACGCACTGCGGGCTGATGCACCCTCCGTGCTTCCTCCACCCGTTGCCAGGGGAGAGCTCGCGCCGCCGCCCCTGGTCAGCGCGGACGAGACGCTCGAGGAGGAGGCCCAGCTGCCCAGGCGGCGCGCTCCGCTCCCCACGCCTGAGCCCACGCCGCGAGCGGAGGAAGCAGCCGCCGCCCCGAAGGCAACGCCCTCGTACCCCGTGGGGATCATCGCCGTCGCAGGGGTCGACATCGCCCTGCCCGTCGCCGGGACCGGTCTGAGCCTGCACCCGCGCGTGGGGTTAGGCATGCGCTTCGCCCTCAACCGACGCCCGGATTCCGGAGAGAAGTATGTGCCCTCTCCTGCCGCTGGCTTCGTGGTGGGCTACGCAGGCTTGGAGAACGCGCCGCGCTTCTTCGGAGAGGGACGGGTGGAGCTGGTGGTGAACCGGCCCGGTGACCTCTTTCAGCCTGGCTTCACGGCCTACGCCATCACTGGCTTCGATGCGCACGTGCGCGACGGCGGCGCCTTCGACCCCTACCTGGGCGCGGGCATCGGCTGGGACCTCAATCTCTTCGCGAAAAGCAAAGACGAGGAGGTCGCGAAGCCGAAGCGCTCGCGGTGGGGCGGTGGCTGGGGCAGCGGCTGGGGCGGAAATTGGGGAGGCGGAGTGGGGGTGCTTGCGCTCCTCGTGCTCCCCGCGATCATCGGCTTCGTCTGCGCCGGACGGATCGAGGTGCGCTACCACCCCATCGGCGTGCGCGGGCCCGCGAACGTCGCCGTCCTCCTGGGCCTGGGCTTCTGAACGAGCGCTGAGCTAGCCCAGCTGCCAACCGAGCTGCGCGTGACCGAAGAAGAAGACGTCGCCGTCCTCGAGCTTCGCGCACTTCACCCTCGTGCCGGGGTGGCGCCAGGTGCCGTTGCTGCTGCCGGCGTCCACCAGGTACGGAAGGCCATCGATGCTCAGCACCACCGAGTGCACGCGCGAGACGAACGCGTCCGGGATGATCACGTCGCAGCGGGTCTCCCGGCCGATGAGCACCCCTCTCGCGAGCATCGAAGCGTCGAGCTTCAAGGGGAGCACGTTCGCTCCCAGTCGCAACGTGAGCGTTCCTTCTGAGTCACGTCGGCGCAGGAACTGGTCGATGAACGAGGGACGACGCGCCTGCGCAGGCTCGTCGAGCAACCGCTGCGCCTCGTGCGGGTCTGGAGGGAGCGTGGGGGTCCTCCCGGTGGGCACGCAGACGAAGGTGAGCGCTGCGGTGCGCAGCTGTGAAGGCCGCTCGGCTTCGGTCAGGTGCTGCGCGCCAAGCCGCGTGTGCAGACCGGCGGGGGTCTGCAGGTCGATCGCCGAGTAACGCACCACGCCCGCCACCTGCCGCACCACGAAGAGCACGTGTCGCAAGGACAGCGCTGCGTCGGGCACCAGCGGGAGATCGGTCGCTTCATGCCGGCCCAGCGTCCCTGCACGCGGCGCCTCGGTGGCGGCCAGCCACAATCGCCCAGCGATCGCCTCCCGGTGCAGCGCGAACACGAAGAGCCCGGGCCGCGTCTCCTCGGCACACGCCGAGCGGATGCACCGATGCAGGTGCAGGTACGTCTCGCGCGGCCGCGGCTCGGGAGCGCCGAACACGAACGTGCGAACGCTGGACTGCTGCGGCGCGGGGTTGCTGGCGACCCGGACGATTCGGGTGTGCGCGTTCATGGTGCAGCCCGTTCTGGAATGGGGCAGCGATCGATCCGAAGTGGTGCGAACACAGTGGCTCCCGGGTGGTGGAGCCCAGCTCAGTCCACGCCACGTGCCAGCGGAGCCCTGCTCACTCCACGCAGCTGCCGCTCTTCTTCTTCGAGTCCTTCTCCACGAAGCGCTCTGGGCGACGGCGCGACCGTCGCTGGACTACTCACGGCTGCAAGACGGAGACGGCGAGCGTGCTCACGCGAAGACGTCGCTCCAGATGGGCCGCGGGTCGAAGGCGCTGGGCTTGATGTCGCCCAGCCTTGCGCCGCGACGCACCAGCTCCTTGAGGAAGTTCTGTTCGCCGTGGGTGACGGCCCGGGCGGTGAGCGGTCCCAGCTGGCCCAGCTCGCGCGCGTAGCGGTAGTGCAACGCTTCATTGAGCCGCTGCTCCAGCTCGGCGGCGAGCCGGTCGGGGTCCTGCGCGCCCTCGACGTACACCACGTACCTCGGTGGCTCGGCCGACAGGTCGGGGGCCACCAGCGCGAAGGCGGCCGGGTGGAAGGCCAGCGTCTGCTTCACCGCCGCCTCGACGAAGGTGGCGTTCAGCTTCTCTCCGCGCAGATCGCTCCCGCGGTCGATGCGCCCCTCGAAGCGCAACATCGGCGCGCGCAGGTGATAGCCCACGCAGCGCACCTGGTCGGAGAGGCGGTAGCGCGCCAGCCCGCCGCGGGTGGTGAGCAGCGGCGCGTAGGCCTCTCCTTCACGCAGCTCGTGCACGCCGCGCACCCGCTCGTCCTCGAGGGACTGGAACTCGAGGAAGTGGCTCGCGACCGCCGCGACCGGCGCGCGCACGCCCCAGAGCGGAATGGACACCACCCCTTCGGTGGCGAGCAGCCCCTTCCCCTGCACCGGCGTGGTGGGGAAGAACTTCCGCAGCCCGGGCAGCGCGTGGCTCGCCCACGCATCGGTCCAGCAGCTGATCACCTGCAGCCTGGGCCAGATGGCTTCGCCCACGAAGGCGCCGGCCTTCTCCAGGCGATCCTCGATCGACGCGCGGCGCTTCGGCGGCAGCGGGTAGACGTAGGTCGGCCAGCGCGCCACCAACTCCTGCATCAGCAAGGTGAGGAACGAGGGGTTCCACACCGAGATGAAGCCCAGGTCCTCGGTGGCGATCAGCTGCTCGAGGGTGCGGGTGCGCCACACGTCGACGTCGCGCAGCTGCCCCACCGCCCCGTCCACCGCGAAGAGCCGCTTCATCGCAAAGCGGGTAGCGGCGTCGAAGTACTCGGTGTCGTCCGCCAGCCCCACCCGCAGCCCGCCGCGCGTCACCTCGGGATCGCGCGAGGCCGGGGAGAGGCTCCAGTAGTGCTTGAGCGTCAAGAGCCGCGGGAAGGCGTGGGTGAGATCGTCGAGCCAGGGGCCGGTGGCCGCACCGAAGTCCGACAGCAACCCCGCGGTGTACGGAAGGTGTTTGGGCCCCGCGATGCTGCCCGAGGTGCGCTCGAGCACCAGCACCGGCTCGCGCGTCAGCACTTCGCGCTCACCGCCTTCGACGCGCTCGATCCACGGCGCGAGGTCCTCGTAGCTCGTCACCGGCACCCGCTGCTTGAACTGCGTCACCGAGGTGATGCTGGCGTAGCCCTGGGCGCGGCCGTAGGCGGTGCCTTCGTTCGCGCGGAGGAAGTCCTCGAGCCACCGCTCCTGCGCGCGCGCGGGGTGCAGCAGCGCCGCGCGGAAACGGCGCACCGACGCTCTTCGCGTGACCGCCCAGGCGAGGTTGAGGGCCGTGACCTTCACGGCTCTCCTCTACAGGAAGATGCGGGTCGTCTTCTCCACGAA
Source organism: Myxococcales bacterium (assembly GCA_009885595.1). Classification (GTDB taxonomy): domain Bacteria; phylum Myxococcota; class Myxococcia; order Myxococcales; family Myxococcaceae; genus Archangium_A. Next base: position 3,640 of record VFKJ01000697.1, read on the forward strand.
GTCGTCATCGGCGCGGGCCAGGCAGCACAGCTCGTCTCCTTCGGCCCAACGTGGGTTCTTCTGGAGGAAGAAGCTGACATCCGGGTCCGCCTCCAGCCGCAGGTGACGGGCCTGTTGGCAATGTTTCTTGGCTGAAGAGGCTGGACCTGGAGGGAAGGCGATCGTGCGTGTCTCAGGCCGCGCTCAGGCGGGGAGGCTCCTCGAGCTTCGAACTCCCTCCACGGAGTGACGAGGCTTCGTGATGGGAGCTCCATTGTCCCGAAACCGGAGCCGGTTCCGGTTTCGGTCACGAGGCAGCCCGGGCACGTCGCTGGCGGAGCCGTAGACGTGAGCCAGCGAACTCCAGCGAGGATCATTGAGCGCCAGCATCAGGGCACCAGCGCGAGGGCCTGCACCAGGTAACACTCCACGAAGCGTGAGGAGTTGATGCGCAGCCAGGGCAGCCCGTCGCGCCGCTCCTTCACCCGGAACTTCGCGCGCACCGCCAGCTGCTCCACCGCGTCGTCCTCACCGAAACCCAGCGACGGCTCCGGCGTGGTCACGAGCAGCTCGCCCTTCTTGCCCAGCGCCTTGCGCGCGCGGGTGAAGAACTCGAACGGCTCGTCGAGCAGGTCGACCACGTGCTCGGCCACCAGCAGGTCGAGCGCGCCGCTGCGCACCGGGAGCGCCTCGGCGTTCATCACCACGCCCTCGACGTCGGCCTCCTCGCGCGCCGCCCGCGCCCTCGCCTGGAACACCGCGCGCAGCGAGAGATCGCCCACCAGCAGGCGCTGCGCGTGCTGCGCGATCAGCTCGGAGCGTTCGCCCGCGCCACAACCCACCTCGAGCGCCAGCTTCACCGGGTGCATGCGCCGCTCGAGCCACCGCGCCGGCCCGTCATCGCGCGCGACGTCGAGGAGCGATTTGAGCGCGCGGGTCGCTGCGCCCTTCACCGGCACCGGGGCCACGCCCCCCGACGCTTCGTGCGAGGTCCAGTCGTCGCCGAAGGCTTGCGGTGACTCCGTGCGTCCTTCGGCGAACGCGTCGACGACTGCGACGGCCTCTCTATCGGCCAGGCCCTGCTCGGCGAGCGTGGCCAGGATCGCGTCGTGGAACGTCGCGCAGTAGCCGGAAGGATCGGCGACCAGCACCGGCACGCCTCCGAGGATCGGGTACGGGCCGCAGGCGGAACACCGGGCCAGTTGGGAGGCGAGCTCGAGCGCGCTTCCACAGCGGGGACAGCGCAGGACTTGTGACAGCCAGGACTTCATTTCTTGCCCCTCTCCCCACGTCAGACTTCCGAGGGCCACCACACCCGGAACGTCGAGCCATCACCGACCGTCGAGCTCAC
>VFKJ01000373.1 GCA_009885595.1 Myxococcales bacterium
GCCAGCTGACCGGGCTGGGTGTCCGCGATCCCTCGATCGTGGGGCCGACGCCCTGCGGTTGCTCCAGCGCGGGCGGCCTGGTGGGGCTGGGGCTGCTTTTCCTCTTCCGGCGCCGCCGCAGAACCTGCTAGCGGCCCGCGAGCCATGGGTCGCATTCCGCTTCGCCCTTCTCCTGCCGGCCACGAACTGCTCGGCCTCGACACCCTTCCCGACTGGGACCAGGTGTTCGGGATGCCCGGGCCTCTCGAGCTCGAGATCGGCTGCGGCGCGGGCGGCTTCGCGATCGAGCACGCGCGCCGTCACCCGAAGAGCCGCTGCGTCGCCTTCGAGTGGCGAAAGAAGTACGCACGCGAGGTGGCCTTCCGCGGCGAGCAGGCCGGCCTGAAGAACCTCAAGGTGATCGAAGGCGACGCCCGCCTCGAGGTGCCCAGGCTCTTCAAGCCCGGCAGCCTCTGCGTCATTCACCTGCAGTTCCCTGACCCCTGGTGGAAGCGGGCGCATCAGAAGCGCGCGATCCTCCAGCCCGACTTCACCCGCTACCTCCTGACGCTGCTGACACCCGGCGGCCGTTTCGATTTCCGCACCGACGTGCAGGACGTGGGCGAGCGGGGAATCAAGGCGCTCGAGGCCGCCGGGTTCCACAACCCGCTGGGGCCCGGCGTCTTCCACCCCTCCGATCCCGAAGAGGCGCCCTCCACGCGCGAGCGCCGCTATCTGGCGTCAGGCGCACCGGTCTATCGCGCACGCCTCGTCAAGCCGTGACATCCTCCGGCGCGCATGGCTGCCCGCCGCAAGACGCTCGAAGCGACCCGCCGTGAGGGCGTGAGCAGCGGGTCCCTGCGGGCGCGCACCATTCTCGTCGCAGATGACGACCGCGGCATCGTCGCGCAGGTGCGCGCCGGGCTGGGTGACTCGGGCTACGGCTTCGTGGAATGCCAGGACGGCACGCAGGTGCTCTCCGCGATTCGCGCGCACCAACCCGACCTGCTCTTGATGGACGTCGAGATGCCGGGCCTGGGCGGCGTCGAGGTCTGCCGCATCGTGAAGGCGAACCAGGGCACGAGCGGGTTCGGCTTCATCCCGGTGATCCTCATGACCGCGCGCCGCACCGGCAAGGTCGAGGGGCTCGAGCTGGGCGCCGACGACTACCTCATCAAGCCCTTCGACATGCTCGAGCTCTCCGCGCGCGTGAAGTCGATGCTGCGCCTCAAGGGGTTGCAGGACGCGCTGGTGGAGAAGAACCGTGAGCTCGATCGCGCGAACAAGGAACTCGAAGAGAAGCGCCTCGAGCTGCTGCAGCTCTCGAGAACCGATGGCCTCACCGGCCTAGTCAACCGCCGGCACTTCGAAGAGCGGCTGATCTCCGAGTTCGCGCGCAGCGAGCGCTACCGCGCGCCGCTGAGCTGCTTCCTGCTCGACATCGATCACTTCAAGCGCGTCAATGACACCTGGGGTCACCCGTTTGGAGACGTGGTGCTCAAGGAGGTCGCCGGGGTGGCTCGGCGCGCCCTGCGCGACGTCGACGTGCTGGCGCGCTACGGGGGCGAAGAGCTGGTCGCGCTCTTGCCGGAGACCTCCCCAGAGGAGGCGTGGCGCGCAGCGGAGCGGGTGCGCCTGGGGGTCGAGGCGATGCGCCTGACCGCACAAACGGAGCGGGGACCCGAGACGGTGAAGTGCACCGCCTCGATTGGGGTCGCCACCTTTCCCAGCGACTCCTCCCATTCGGCCGAGTCACTCGTGCAGGCCGCCGACCAGTGCCTGTACGGCGCCAAAGAAAACGGGCGCAATCAGGTGCGCCAGGCGAGCTGAATCCCGCTATGAAGATGGGGATGCGTCTCGTGGGGGTCGTTCTTTGGGTCGTCGTGGCAGCCGGGTGTCGGCGCGAGGCGCCCACCAACTCGCCCGAGGCGGCCTACCGCGGCTTCATCGAGGCGCTCCAGAAGGGCAACACGCGCAAGGCCTGGAGCTCGCTGTCCCCCGCCACCCGCCAGAAGGCCGAGGAGCGCAGCAAGGCGATCGCCGCAGCCTCGAAGGGCGTGGTGCGCGACGAGCCTGAGCTGCTGCTGTTCCAGGGTACCCGGCCCGGCCCGCTCGGCGAGGTCACCCAGGTCAAGGCTGACGACGGGGCGGCCGTGCTGAGAGTGGCGAGCGCGTCTGGCGACCGTGAGGTGAAGCTGGTGAAGGACTCGGGCAAGTGGCTGATCGATCTCTCCGAAACTCTCGAACGACGTGACGCGCCGTGACTGAACGAAACAAGAAGCCTCCGCAGGTGCAGGTGATCCGCAAGCCTGCCGGCGCGCCCATCGTGCCGACGCCGATCGTCCGCCCGTCCACCACCGTGGTGGCGACGCCGACGCCGACCGCGAGCCGACCCTCTTCGCCGCGTCCTTCGTCGACCGGCCCGCGCCCCCCCGCTGGAGCGCGCCCACCGTTCCGGGGGCCCCCGCGCTCCTCCACCCCGCGCCCACCTCCGACCGCGGAGGGCATCGCGGCGCTGGCGAAGAAAGAACGCGTCCCCAACCGCATCGCCAAGGGCGAGCTGGAAGGGAAGATGAAGTGCCGCATCTGGAAGAAGCTGCACGCCGATGAGGCGAAGCGCTTCGACCAGGCGTGGACGCTGCTGGAAGCGACGCCGGGCCTCGAGCTCGCCGACGCCTTCGGCATCGTGCAGAGCGGCATGTCCGTCGACGAGTTCAAGGCGCGCCGGGCGAGGGCGCAGCGGCGCGAGGCGATCAAGGAAGCGCGCTCCACGGTGGCGGCGGAGGCGACCGACGCCTTCATCTCGGAGCGCCTGGCCGACAAGGCCGAGCTGGCCTTCGTGATGGGCGAACGCACCGTGCTCGACGTGTTGACCGCGGTCGCGCCGGTCTCGTTCACCGGTGAGCGCACCGCGCAGCACGAGAAGCTCCACGTGGTGGTGCTGGCGCGCAAGAGCACCTGGGACGCCCTGCTCCCGAAGCTCGAGCGTGATTCGAAGCTCTCGCAGAAGCCGGCCTCGGTGGCGCGCCAGCCCGCGCGCCGGCCGGTGAGCGATCCACGCGGGTTCCTGCCTCACCTCGGTAAGCCGGTGACGGTGCAGCTGCGCAACGGCATCAAGCTCGAGCTGCCATTGATCGCCGTGGGGCCCTTCGACGTGCTGCTGGGCGCTGCCGGCGACGAGCTGTTCGTGCCGCTGCACGCGATGTTGTCCTGGGCCCCTTCGGCCTGATCAGAGCTGCAGCCGGAGGGCGTCGAGCACCTCGAGCCGCGTGCGGTTGCTGCGCTCGTCGAACTCCACCCGGCACAGCGACTTGATCCGCGAGAGCAGCCGGTACGCGGTGGCCCGCGAGACGCCCCGCCCCTGGGCCCACGTCTCGATGGGCTGGCCATCGAGCTGGGCGCGCATCAGATCTTTCTCGTCGTCGCTGAGCACCGAGATGATCCCCCGCGCCAGCCGCTGCGCGTCGAGGCGCGCGCCGATCACCGCGGGGAACTCGCGAACGGACGACTGGCTCGACTCGGCCGGCAACGCACCGGCGACGTAGCGCGCGAACAACTCCTGGGTGGCTTCCTTCGCAGAGGGCTTGCGGCGCAGCTCGCTCCACACCGCGGCCACGGCCTGCTCTACCGCGATCGCCGAGAAGCCCTGGCGGGTGGAGAGGCTCGCCGGGTAGCCCGAGGTGCCCGGGGCCGCCAACGCGTCGAGCGCCTCGCGCACGTGGGCCGAGAGCGCGTGCCAGGCCTGGTGCGAGTCCTGCCCGCCAGCCACCACCTGCTTGAAGCGATGGCGCACCGCCCGCTCGAGGTCAGCGTGGGAGAGCGCGAGCAGCTCGGCGCGCCGCTCGTCCGCGTAGATGTGGCGCTCGAAGAACAGGCCCAGGAAGCCATCGAGCAGGGTGGCATCGACCCGGCCCACGTTGCTCACCAGGCGGCGCAGCGCCAGGTAGTCCTCTTCGGAGAAGGTCCCGTCCGAGTCATAGCTTCGGAGCGCGTCGTGAACTCGCGCGACGTCACCCATGACGAGGGCTCACCTTCGCTGGCGGTACGCCTGAAGGGGAATGACCTGGCTGACGTGAGTCCCCGCGCGCGCCGACTGCGCCCGGCGAATGAGGAGCGGAATGTCGCCCTCGCCGCGCTCGACCGCGAGGCGCAGATCGCCCAGGCGCTCCAGGTGGCGGCGCACCGGAATGCCCTCGGGGGAGAGGGTCACCACGCTGCGCAGGTGGCTCTCGGCGGCCTCGAGCTGCTGCTCCGCCCGTTCCAGATCCTTGCGCGCGAGCGACAACCACGCGGCGGTCTCCTCGCTGACCAGCTCGAGCTCGTGCGAGATGCCGACGACCAGCTTGCCGCGCGCGGACTCGGGGGTGACCCGCTCGAGCTCGAGCTTCCAGTGGCGCACGTCGCTGCGTTCCCGCGCGGTGGCGTGCAGCTGGACGCTCCAGTCGGGCGAGCTGAGGGCGCCGGTGAGCAGCACCCTGCGCGCGTAGCCGCGGGAGACGTCGCCCAGCGCCACGGTGAGCGCCTCGGTGTCGAGGCTGGTGGGGAACGAGTGCCGGCACGTCAGCGCGACGAAGCCCGAGGGCTGCACCCGAACGGACGCCTCGGTCGCCACCTGCCCGTAGAGGTGCGCCATCAGCCCCCCCATCGCCTCGCCCAGGCCCTCGGGGCCATCGACGTGCTCGAAGGCGTTTCCGGAAGGCTGGGTGACGGCCTGCAGCACCTCGGCGACGTAGTGCTTGGCGAGGCCCAGCGCGTGGACGGAGATCTTCTCCTGGGCGAGGTGCTCGCCCAGCTCGTCGAAGGCTTCCTGCGAATCGGGACCCACCGAGGGCTCGCCGTCGGTGAGCAGCAGCATGCGCGGCTTGCGGCCGGGAACGAGGGTTCGCTTGAGGCCCTTGAGGGCGAGCTCGAGGGCCGCGTGGAGCGCCGTCCCCCGCCCTGTCTGAATGCCCTGGAGCGCTTCCACCATCTGCCGCTTGCCGCGGGCGTCCATCATCGTGAGCGGCACGCGCTGTTCGGCGACCCCGTCGAAGAGCACCAACCCCAGGAAGTCCTCGGGCTGCGACAGCTCCACCAGCTGCTGCGCGGCTTCGATGGCGGCGGAGAGCGGAGCCCCCTTCATCGAGCCGCTGCGATCGAGCACCAGGTTGACCATCACCGGGCTGCGGACCTCTTCGGCCAGCGCCTCTCCGGTGATCAAGACCTGGGCTTCCTTGTGGTCGCCACGGGGGGTCTCGACGCTCCAGGCTGTCCATTGCATGTGCGGCTCTCTTTCGTCGCTGCGCCTTCAATCTTCTGGACGGCAGCGCCCGCGATTCTGTCTCACGCGGACAATTCGAAGCGTAACCGTGCGAGGGGAGAGCCGTCGCGCTAGAGAGCGGGTTCAGGAGACATACATGCGCACACTCTTCGCGTTGACCCTGCTCACCCTCGCCTTCACCAACTGCAAGAAGGACGAGGTCCTGCCGCCCCCCAAGCCCGTCGAGGCCGTGAAGGCACCCGAGGCGGCGAAGGCCCCCGAGGTCGCCAAGCCCGCCGACGGGGTGCGGACGGTGGCGATGGCGGTGACCGACGAGGGCTTCGTGCCCGCCAACGTCACCCTCAAGGCCAACGAGCCGGTGAAGTTCGTCATCACCCGCAAGACCGATGAGACCTGCGCGACCGCGATCCAGATCGACGGCACCGACATCAAGAAGGACCTGCCGCTCAACCAGGCGGTGGAGGTCGCGTGGACCCCCACCAAGCCGGGCAAGGTGAAGTTCGGCTGCGCGATGGACATGATGATCGGAGGCGTGCTGCTGGTGGAGTAAGTCGGACGCTGCATGTCAGCCCCCCAAGGTAGGGTGCGCGGCGTGGAAGCGATGGCGTCCATTCTCCGGCGGCTCTGCTTCGTGGACATCGAGACCACGGGGCTCGACCCCTCGTCGGAGGAGATCATCGAGATAGGCGCGGTCTTCGTGGAGCGGGGCGTGGTCACCTCGCGCCGCCGCTGGCTGGTGCGCCCGAATCGTTCCATTCCCGCGCTGATCACCGCGCTCACCGGGCTGACCGACGACGAGGTGGCCGGCGCGCCCGCGCTGGCCGAAGTCGACGATGAGCTGCGCGCGGCGCTGGGCGGCTGGACGCTGGTGGCGCACAACGCCAGCTTCGAGCGCTCCTTCCTCGGCGAGCGGATCGCGCAAAACGCCATGCTCGACTCCTGCGAGGTGGCGCAGCTGCTCTTCCCCGAGCGGGCCAGCCACTCCCTCGACGCGCTGGTGCGCTGGCTCGAGGTCGGCCGCGCGGCCAGGCACCGGGCGCTCGATGACGCGGAAGACACCTTCCTCGTGCTCGCGGCGCTCTGCGATCGGGTGCTGCAGGAAGGCGATCGTTCGCGCCTCGCCCGGCTGCTGGTGCACCTCGAGGGTGACGAGGAGCGGACGGCGACGCACGCCCTGTTCGAGGCCCTGCACACCGCGCCGGGACTCCCGCCGCGCGTCGAGCCTCCGATCGCCCGAACGAGAGAGGCCTCGCGGCTGGCAGACCAGCTCGCGCGGTGGCTCGAGGCGCCCGCCTTCGTGGCCGCGGAGCTCGAACGGGAAGCGCTGCTCCCGCTGGCCTTCGAGGCGGGCCGCGCCGCCGCCCGGAGAAAGGGCGAGCCGGTGGCCGTGGCGGTGTCCGGTGGGACCTTCCGTGAGCTGACCGACTTGCCCGCGCTCCCGCGACGCGCCGTGTGCTCCACCGCCCTCGCCCGCGCGCTCGAGCAGCCCTCGGCCGACGGCAACGGCCGCTTCGCCCGCGCCTACCTGTCCTCCTGGCTGAGCCGCACCCGGACCGGCGATCTGGAGAGCATCAGCAGCTTCGTGCGCTACCGCGCGCCCGAGGTGCTGCCGCTGCTCGAGGGCGCGACCACCTGCCAGTGCGAGGGACCCTCGTGCTTCGCCCGCCGCGTGCTGGGCGACGAGCCGTGCGTCGTGATCACCCACGATCACGCCCTCGAATGGCTGGAACGGGGTGCGCCGGCTTCGCTCCTCTTCCTCGAGGCAGACCGCCTGCCCGAGGTGGAGCGCCGCCGCACCCAGCGCAGCCTGGAGCTCTGGCAGCTGGAGCGCCTCAGCAAGACGGCTCCCGACCTCGCCCCGCACCTCGGCGAGCTGGCCACCGCGCTCGCCGCGTTCCCCCAAGGGCTGGTGACGATGCGCGCGCGCGTCAGCCCCGAGTGGCACGCCCTTCGCGAGGCGCTGACGAACCTGTCCCATTCGCTTCGCGCGGCGCTTCCCGGGGAAGAACGCGTGCGCCTGCTCTCGCGCATCGTCGAGGTGCTCGAGCCGCCGCCGCCCGGCTTCGAGGTGCAGGTCACTGCCAGGGGGCTGGTGCGTTCGCTCAGCTCGCCGGCCGAGCGCGTGCGCCGGCGCCTGGGGCGGGGGCACTGCCTGGTCTCTTCTTTTCGCGGTGGGCTCGCCTGGGCCCAGGCCTCCCCCGTCGCCGCGCCCAGCGAGCGCCCGCGGCCGCTGCTGGAGTGGCTCGCGGAGCCGCTCTCCCTGGAGCGCATGGCAGCGCTGGTCGCGCGCGCAGCGCCCGTGGTGTTGGTGGCGCCCGCCCCCCTCGAGCCCATCGCCGCGGCCTGTCAGCGACAGGGGCTGTCGATCTCGCTCGAGGGCAGCCGGCCTTCCGCCGTGCAGCTCTTCGAGTGGCGGCGCGATCGGCCGATACCGGCAGGTCCGACCTGTGTCTTCTACGGAGTGAGGGAATGGCGCCGCGCGGTGCTGTCGAGCAACTCCCCGCGGGTGATGTTGCTCTCACCCACGGGGCTCGCGCCTGAGCCGATCGGGCGCGCGCTGCAGGGGCTCGACCCCCGGCCGCTCACTTCGCCAGACGGTCCTCGAGCGCGGCCTGCAGCTTCTTGAGGGCGTCGGGGTCGCCCGACTTGACCACCGCGAGGTCGGCCTCGGTGCGCGCGCGCAGCTGGGTGACCATGTCGGCGAACACCTCGAAGACGTCTTGCAGCTCGTCGCTGGGGCGCAGACCGTAGGTGGGCGGCCGCACCACGCCGTTGGCCACCTCGCGCGCCATGCGCTTGATGCGGAAGAGCGGGCCGACGATGCGGTGGGTGATCACGATCGCCGTGAGCGCGATGAGCGCGATGAAGGCGACCAGCACGCCGGTGAGCGCATAGAGCGTCCACTGCTGCTGGCGCTGCACCTCGAGGCTCTGGGCCTGCGCGGCGGCGCGCTCGGCCTCGAAGGCGGCATCGATCGCCTTGCTGCGCTCCGCGAGCTTCGCGGTGAAGTCGGGGTCGTCCATGTTGCGGGTCAGCTCGTTGTTGAGCGTGCAGCTGCCCAGCTCGCGGCTGGTGTCAGCGGCCTTCTTGCGCGATTCCACCGAGGCGGAGATCTGGGAAAACAGGGACGTCGTCGTCCGGACCAGGAAGACGCCGAGCAGGCCTGTGATCACGAGCGTGAGCACCACGAAGTAGCTGGCGAACTTCAACTGGAAGCGCGCGTCGAGGAGGAAGTTCCGCCACTTGCGGTTCTTCGCTCCCGTCGACGGCGCTGGCTTGCCTTCAGACATGGTGTCGATCCCCTGACCGCTTCAGTTCTTCCACTCCAGTTCCTTCGCCGCGTCGTCCACGACGCGCGGGACCATCGCCTTGATCAACTTCTCCTGCTTGCCGCCCACCGCGATGACGCTCCAGGAGCCCTTCAGCGCCTGCTCCGGGTACGACATGATCAACATCTCGACCTTGAGGCTCTTGTCGGAAGAGCCCGGCAACAGCTGCATTCGCAGCTGGAAGCCCTTCAGTTTTTTGGCACGGATCAAGCTCGCTGCCGATTTCTTGTCTTCGTTCCGTGGCGCGATGTTGGCGCCCAGCGCCGAGAGCTTTTCCCTCATCACCTGGTCGGCGAGCGCGAGGATCTCCTGGGGCACGTCCACCTTGTTCTGAATGGGCTCGACCTGGAGATAGAGGCCGCCCGCGGTGATCGCGCCCTGGGCGAGGGCCTTGGTCATCGCCGCGCGCACGCCTGGGTCAGTCTCGCCCATGGCGGACTTGAGGCAGGTGATGGCCGCGCCCGATCGGAGCTCGCCGAGCGCCGACGCCGCCGCCGAGCGGACGAGCGCTTCCGGATCTCGGAGCACGCTGCACACCGGGGCGACGGCAGACTCGCTGCCCGTCTGTCCGAGCAGGAGCACCGTCTGGGCGCGCAGACGAGCGTCTTTCGCGGCGGCGAGCTGCTTGACGAGGAAGGTGACGCGAGCGTCTTCCTCGGCAAAGGCCGAGGTTGAAACCAGGAAGAGCAACAACACGACCGGCCGCACGCTGCCCGCACTCTACAGGGAGGTGCGTCGTTGAAATCGAGGACTTCGTGGAATAACCCGTGCGCATGCCATCCCACATGAGCGCTCCGGAGATCCGCGAAGCGTTTCTCTCCTTCTTCGAAAAGCAGCAGCACCGACGTGTGGGTTCCTCGAGCCTCGTGCCGGCGAACGATCCGACGCTCCTCTTCACCAACGCCGGCATGGTGCAGTTCAAGGACGTCTTCACCGGTCGGGAAAGGCGCGATTACGTGCGGGCGACCAGTACGCAGAAGTGCGTGCGCGCCGGGGGCAAGCACAACGACCTCGACAACGTCGGCTTCACGGCCCGCCACCACACGTTCTTCGAGATGCTCGGGAACTTCAGCTTTGGCGACTACTTCAAGGCCGACGCGGTGCGCTGGGCGTGGGAATTCGTGACCGCGGTCATCAAGATCCCCGTCGAGCGGCTCTCGGTGACGGTGTTCCGGGGCGAAGACGGGATCCCCGCCGACGACGAAGCGGCCGAGCTGTGGGCGGCGGCCGGCGTGCCCCAGCACCGCATTCACCGCCTGGGCAAGGCGGACAACTTCTGGTCGATGGGCGACACCGGCGCCTGCGGGCCCTGCTCGGAGATCTACGTCTACCTGCCCGAGGGTCCCGTCGATGAGGCGAACAAGCCCGGCGAATCCGACGCCTGGCTGGAGATCTGGAACCTCGTGTTCATGCAGTTCGAGCGCAAGGCCGACGGCCAGCTGCTGCCGCTGCCCAAGCCGTCGATCGACACCGGCGCGGGCCTCGAGCGCGTCACCGCCTACGTGCAGGGCAAGAAGTCGAACTACGACACCGATCTCTTCACCCCCCTCTTCGCCACCATCGAGCAGCTCTCGGGCAAGCAGTACGGCGCGAAGTGGGACAGCGTGACCGACGGGGCGATGCGGGTGATCGCCGATCACGCGCGCGCCACCGCGTTCCTCGTCGCCGACGGCGTGCAGCCCTCGAACGAAGGGCGCGGCTACGTGCTGCGGCGGATCATGCGCCGCGCGATTCGCCATGGAGATCAGCACCTCGATCTCGACCAGCCGTTCTTCGACAAGTGCGTCGAGTCGGTGATCGACACCATGAAGGCCGCCTACCCCGAGCTGCAGGAGAAGCGCGGCTTCCTCCTCGAGGTGGCAAAGCACGAAGAAGAGTCGTTCCGGCGCACCCTCAAGCGTGGGCAAGGGCTGCTCGCGCAGGAGTTCGAGCGGCTGCGCAAGGCGAACGAGAAGCAGCTCAGCGGAGAGATCGTGTGGGATCTCCACCAGACCTACGGCTTCCCTTCCGACCTCACCGAGATCATCGCTCGTGAAGAGGGCTTCACCATCGACGAGCCCGCCTTCAAGGCGCTGAAGGAAGCCGAGAAGGTGCGCGGCTCGGCAGGCGAGCTCGGCTCGGAGAAGGGCATCGCGGACATCTACATGCAGCTGGCGGGCTCGCTCCCCGAGACGAAGTTCACCGGCTACGAGGGGGAAGCGGGCGACGGCAAGGTGCTGGCGCTGGTGAAGAGCGGCCAGCAGGTGCAGAGCGCGAAGGCCGGCGAAGACGTCGAGGTGGTGCTCGATCAGACCCCGTTCTATGGCGAGTCAGGCGGCCAGGTGGGCGACACCGGCAGCATGCAGGGCGGCGGTACGCGGCTGGCGATCGTCGACACCCAGAAGCCCGTGGGCAGCCTGTTCGTTCACGAGGCGAAGGTGCTCTCGGGCAGCCTGTCGGTCGGCGACGCGCTCTCGCTCACCGTGGACTCGGAGCGGCGAAACCAGATCCGCGCGAACCACTCGGCCACCCACCTGCTGCACAAGGCGCTCAAGGTGGTGCTGGGCGAGAACGTCAACCAGAAGGGCTCGGTGGTGTACCCCGAGTCGCTGCGGTTCGATTTCTCGTCCATGCAGCCGATGACGACCGAGCAGATGGACCGCGTGGAAGATCTCGTCAACGGCTGGGTGCGCGACAACCGCGAGTCCGAGACGAAGGTGATGCCCATCGCCGCGGCGAAGGCGGCCGGCGCCGTGGCGCTCTTCGGCGAGAAGTACGGCGAGCACGTGCGCGTGGTGTCCGTGCACCCCGAGTCCACCGAGCTGTGCGGCGGCACCCACGTCAAGCGCTCGGGCGACCTCGGCTTCTTCAAGATCGAGAAGGAGTCCTCGGTCGCCAGCGGCGTGCGCCGCATCGTGGGACTCACGGGCGCCGCTGCGATCGCGCATTCCCGCGAGCAGGAGAAGCTGCTCAGCCAGGCGGCTGACCTCTTCAAGTCGTCGCCTGCCGAGCTGCCCCGGCGCATCGAGTCGGCGCAGAAGCGCCTCAAGGAACTCGAGCGCAAGCTGGAAGAGGCGCAGCTCAAGGCCAGCAGCGGCGCGGCGAAGGCCAGCGAGACGGTGCAGGAGATCAACGGCATCAAGGTGCTCACCCAGCGCATCGATCCCGCCGACGCGGGCGTCTTCAAGCAGCTGTGGGACAACCACAAGGACAAGACCGGCTTCGTGGTCGCCTTCGGTGGCGAGACCAGCGACGGCAAGGCGCTGCTGCTGGTGGGCGTCACCAAGGACGTGATCGCCAGGGGCCTCAAGGCGGGAGACGCCGTGCGCGTGATGGCGGCCGAGGTGGGTGGCAAGGGCGGCGGCAAGCCCGAGATGGCCCAGGCTGGCGGCACCGATCCTTCGAGGATCGCCCAGGCGTTCGAGAAGCTGCTCACCCTGGTGAAGGGCGCTTGAAGCCGCGCGGGCTCCTCGTGGGGTTGCTGCTGCTGAGCGGCTGCCCGAAGAACGAGCCTGACTTCGACCCCAACGATCGGCTCCTGCAGAAGATGAAGGAAGAGCAGGACCGCCTCGCCCGCACCCGCGCCCCGGTGGTCGAGCCTGATCCGCTCGCGGAGATCGCCGCCCGGCCCTCGAAGCCCGAGACCCTCGGCATTCCCCAGGGCGTCGCCGCCGACCTGGGCCCCGTCTCGCTGCGCCTGCTCGAGGTGCAGCAGTCGCAGACGGTGGGCTCCGGAAAGGTGTCCCTTTCGACCACCGACAAGTTCCTCAAGGTGACCCTCGACGCGACCTCGAAGAAGCGGCTCGACCTCGACCTCAGCGGCGCCACCCTGGCGCTCGGTGACACCACCGTTCGGGTGGCCCGGGACGCCCAGCGCGCCGCCCGGGGGTCGGAGCTCCTCGCCCAGTTCAACGAGGGGGAGCACCGTCAGCTGATCCTCTACTTCGAGGCCAATGATGAAATGATCAGAAAGGGGCTGAAGATCATTCTGACGACCGGCGAGAGCAGAGTAGAACTCCCTCTCCAATGACGTCTGAGTCGTCGAACGAACCCAGGAAGATCCCCCTGCGGATTCGTCTGCCGTTCGCGACCGAAGACGAGTTCATCGACCGCTACGGCGCTCACGTGACCCGCGGCGGCATCTTCATCGCCACCCGGCACGGCAAGCCCGAAGGCACGCCCCTCTCGTTCGAGCTGGTGCTGCAGGACGGCGTGCGGCTGATGCGCGGTGAGGGCGTGGTGCACAAGCTGGTGCTCGACGAGCAGCTGCCCGGCAAGTCGGGGATGCTGGTTCGGTTCACCCGCATCGACACCCGCACCAAGGGCCTGATCGACCTCATCCTCGAGCGCCGGGAGGGCCTCAAGAACCCCGAGCCGCCCACCAGCAACAGCTCGCAGCCGCCGCCCCCGGTGACGTCGCGCGCGACGCCCATTCCTGCGCTGCCGCCGAAGAAGAAGGGCCCGGTCGCGCTCGCCGACGACGTGGTGCTGGGCATCGATCTCGGCACCACCACCTGCCGCGCGGCCGTGGTGCTCGACGGAACGCCCCGGCTGGTGCCGATCGCTTCCGAGCGCGGGGCCTTCGCGTTGCCCGCGATGGTGGCCTTCGACGTGGCGAAGAATCGAATGCTGATCGGCAGCGCGGCCAAGAAGCACCGCGTCGATCACCCGGAACAGGCGGTGCTGGGCTTCAAGCGCCTGATGGGCCGGCGCGCGGCCTCGAAGAAGGTCCGCGAGCTCGCGAAGGTCTCCCCCTACTCCTTCGCCGCCGATCCCGAAGGCGACGTGGGCATCGAGCTGGCGGGGCGCGTGTTCCCCATCACCGAGTTCGCCTCGTACCTGCTCAAGGAGCTCAAGAACGCCGCCCAGGACTTCCTCAGCCGCGAGCTCACCCGCGCGGTGCTGTGCGTGCCCGCCTGGTACACGGATCACCAACGCGCGGCCGTGCTCACCGCGGGGCAGCTCGCCGGGCTCGAGGTGGTGAGCATCTTGAACGAGCCGTCCGCCGTCGCGCTGGCGTTCGGCTTCGGCCGGGGGCTGGCCCGCAAGCGGGTGCTCGTCTACGACCTGGGCGGCGGCACCTTCGATGCATCGGTGGTGGAGATCACCGGCGACGATCTCGAGGCCGTCAGCACCGGCGGAGACAACTTCCTGGGCGGGATGGACTTCGACGCCCGCCTCGCCGACGCCCTCATCGGCACCATGGACGAGGGCCCCAAGGCGCAGCTGCTCAAGTCGCGCATGACCATCGAGCGCGTGCGAGACGCGGCGGAGGTCGCGAAGATCTCGCTGTCCGACAAGGTGCTCGCGCCCGTGCACGTGCCCTTCGCCACCACCGATCTCGACGGCAAGCCGGTCGATCTGCGCGTCGAGGTCGAGCGCGGCTTCCTCGAGTCGGCCACCCAGGACCTGGTGGAGCGCACCGCCCAGGTGACCCAGGCCGTGCTCGAGGCGGCGAAGCTCTCTGCGCAGAGCCTCGATGAGGTGCTGCTCGTGGGGGGACAGTCGCGGGCCCCCGCGGTGCGCCAACACCTCGAGCGGGTGCTGGGGCGCCCGGGGCGTACCGACATCGATCCCGCGGGCGCGGTTGCGCTCGGGGCGGCGCTGCTGGGTCACTCCCTCGTGCAGAAGGAGCGTGGCAAGGGCGGGCTCTCGCTCGCCGAAGTCCTCTCGTCGCCCATCGGCGTCGCGGTGAAGGGCGGCGGCTTCCGGCGGATCCTCGAGCGGAACACCCGCCTGCCCGCCGAGAAGAACCTCACCCTGCCCGTGCTGGCGCAGCAGACCCTCAAGTTCGCGGTGATGCAGGGCACTTCCCCGCGCGCCGAAGAGAACGAGTACCTGGGCGCGCTCTCGCTGCAGGCCGAGCGCGCCGGAGAGATGAACGTGCGCTTCGCCGTCAGCGCCGACGGCCGGCTCCACCTCTCGGCCACCACGCCCACCGGCAAGCGCGCCGAGGTGCAGTTCGCCACGACCGAAGCCAGCGAAGAGGCGCAGGAACAGCTGCTCATGCAATCGCCGCTGCCGGGCGAAGACGACGCCACCCGCAGCAGCAGATCGGGCCTCTTCGGAGGCCTCAAACGCCTGTTTGGTTCAAAGTAGCCCCCCGGTTGCACCGGGTAGTCCGTTGTCGGACACTGTCGCCCCCTCTTCCTCAGAGTCTCCCCATGCCCATCTCCATCAACGACCGTCGCCTCTCGACCCTCTATTCGACCTGGGAGCGCAGCGCGCAGCCCATCGGCAAGGAGCAGGCGCTCGAGATCCTGGCGCAGGTCGGCGACAGCTCGAGGTGGTCGGCCGCCAAGCTCGCAACTGAGCTCAAGAAGCCGGGCATGACGACCGAGCAGCAGATCGCGCTGGCCGCCGCGGGCATGTCCGCGAACGAGAAGAAGGACATCGCCACCATCCTCGATCAGGGCAAGGTGCCGCTGGAGCCCTCCGCCAAGGCCTTCCTGGAGCAGGTGATCGGCCGCACCACGCCCACGCCGCCCCCGCCCCCGGCGACCAACGGGCTCAACGTCAGCGGCAGCCAGGCCAACGGGCTCTCGGGCACCACCAGGGCCGGCGCCTCCATCGAGGCGATCAACATCACCACCGCCCCCGGCGGCCGCCTGCACATGGAAGACACCCTGGTGGTCGGCAAGGCCGACGCCAGCGGCAAGTTCAGCATGGCGCAGCTCACCGGCGATCAGGCCATGCGCGAAGGCGACCTGGTGCGCATGCGCGCCCGCTACGCCGACGGCACCACCTCGGACTGGGTCACCGTGAAGGCCTCGGGCATCGAGGCGAAGGACACCCGCAACGCGGTGGTGGCGCTCTTCCGCATCGGCATGGCGGATGCGGGCGGCGGCAAGGTCAGCGTCGAGAACATCAACGCCAGCCGCCAGGTCTCCGAGCCCGGCGCGAAGCTGCAGTTCACCAACAACCGCACCGGAGAGAAGACGCAGGTCACCGTCACCGACCTCGGCGGCTTCCCCGAGGGCTTCAAGCTCAACGGCAAGTCGGGTGACTCGTTCTCGATCGCCGCCAGCGACGGCGTGAACAACACCGCCTTCACCCAGGCGGTGGGCAACGTCACCGTGCCCGGCGGCTCGCCGTCGACGACCGATCTCATCCCCGATCCCGCGCTCCACCACGACGAGCTCGACTCGGCCGGCAAGCCCAAGTTCAGCAAGGTCAACTTCACCGGCCCGCTCTTCGTGGACGGCGGGAAGGCCGAAGACGTGCAGCAGGGCCAGATCGGTGACTGCTACTTCCCCGCGGCGATGGCGGCGATCGCCAAGCACAACCCCGACGCCATCGCGAACCTGATCAAGGACAACGGCGACGGCACCTACACGGTCACCTTCAAGCAGAAGGACTGGGCGACCGGGCGCTTCAAGGACGTGCCGGTGAAGGTCGACGGCGATCTCTACGCGCGCTCGTACGGCGGCGCGCTCTACGGCCGCTCCGCCAACAGCTCCGACCCCAAGAAGATGGAGCTCTGGTTCCCGCTGGTGGAGAAGGCCTACGCCCAGTGGAAGGGCAGCTACGACACCATCGGCGCCGGCGGCCATGTCAGCGACGTGTTCGAAGACTGCCTGGGGGCGGACGCCTCGTCCTTCTCGATCAACCACAGCAGCCCCGACAAGATCTGGGCGCAGGTGACCAAGAACGTCGACGCGAAGAAGCCGATCGGCGCCGGCACCTACGGTGAGGACCAGGAAGCGAAGTACACGAACACCGGCGTCTACGCGAACCACGCCTATTCGGTGATGGGCTACGAGACGGTCGGCGCCGAAAAGTTCGTCATCCTCCGCAACCCCTGGGGCGAGTCTGAGCCCGCGGGCAACGGCCCCAATGACGGCATCTTCAAGCTCAAGCTCGAAGACTTCACCAAGCTCTACCAGTCGCTGTACTTCCAGGACTGAGACGATCTCCCGAAAGAGAAAAGGAACGCACCATGGCCAAGCCTCCTGAACCCATCGAAGACGTGATCCCCAGCGCGACCTGGGTCGTTGATGCCGAGGTGATGGAAGTCCTCGCCACGGGCCCGCAGCCCCCGAAGGTCGACGCCAAGCCCGGCGCGACCAGCACCGGCCAGAAGACCGCCTCGCAGACGGTGAAGCTCAAGGTCAAGCGCGTGCTGCACGGCGAGAAGGTCGAAGAGCTGGTGGTGGAGAAGCCCGAGGCGCAGTACGCGCTGCGCGCCGGCAACCACGGCCCGTTCCTGATCGACGCCACCAAGACGATCCTCGGCCGCTACGGCCCGGACTCGTACAGCTGGGAGCGCATCGAAAAGGCGCTCGCCAGCAAGCCCTGAAGGCCCTGCCTTCAGAGCTCGAAGCGCCTCAGGAACGCCTCGGGGCGCTTTTCTTTTTCGAAGTGCTCGAGCACGTCGAGCGCGGGAGACCGCCGCTCTGCAGCGAGCTCTTCCAGCGGATCGAGCAACGGCGCGTCGTCACCGCCCAGGCGCTTGAGGCCCTGCGCGGCCAGGCGCACCAGCTCGGTCGCGTAGTCCGCGAGCACTCCGCCGCCCAGCCTGGCCGACAGACCTTCCCTCTGCGCGGCGAAGTGCAGCTCGCGGTGCTCGGCCGGCTTCAACTCGGGCAACAACCGGGTGGCATCGTCGAGGGCGCGGCCGTCGTAGAGCACGCCGCGCATCAAGGCCCCGAGCGCGCCCGTGAGCTCGGCGCTGTTGGCGTCAGCCGCGCGGATCTCGACGATCTTCTTGAGCCGCACTTCGGGAAAGAGCGTGGAGAGGTGATCGACCCAGTCGGAGTGCAGCGCCGACTGGCCCTCGAAGCCAGCCTTCATGAACTGGCGGAAGGTGAGCTTGGGCGCGAGGTAGTCGCCGCGGCGCCGCAGGAAGAGCAGCGGCGCGTCGAGCGCCCACTCCACGTAGGCCGCGTACGAGAACGAGCCGTCGAGCATCGCCTCGGGGTAACCACAGCGCGCGGGATCGACGTCGTTCCACACCCGGCTGCGGTACGAGAGAAAGCCCGTCTTCTTGCCCTGCGCGAGGGGGCTGTTCGCGAAGAGCGCCACCAGCAGGGGCGAGATCTTCACCGCCGCGGTCACCTTGCGCACGCAGTCGGCTTCGTCGCGCCAGTCGAGGCTGACCTGGCCGGTGGCCGTCATCAGCATCATGTCGAACGCGTGGGTGCCCCGCGTCCCCAGCGTCTCGCGCATGACGCCGTAGCGGCTCTTGGGCATCCACGGCATCTGGGCCAGCGCGAAGAACGGCCGGTACCCCAGCGCGACCGCGCGCAGGCCCAGGGTGTCGGCGACCTTCCCGAGCTCGCGCACGTGCCGCAGGTTCTCGTCGTGCGCCTCGCGCGCCGTCTGGAACGGAGAGCCAGACAGCTCGAACTGGCCTCCGGGCTCCAGCGAGAGCGTCTCCACCCCGCGCTTCATGGCGATCACCGGGCGATCGGGCGCCTCGCGGATCTCCTCGAACCCGAAGGCCTTGAAGCCCTCGAGCAGGGCGCCGATGCCTTGCGGCCCCTCGTAGGGCACCGGACTGAAGCCCGACTTCGGAAACATCAGCCGCTCGTGCTCGAGACCCAGCAGCAGGGGACCTTTGGGGCGCTCGGCTTCGCGCAGGAGCGAAACGAGCTCTGCCTTGTCGTGAATCGGCTCTTGCTCGGTCTGCTTCGCGTCGAGGGACATCGGAAGGCGCCGCTTATAACCTTGGCCTCCCGACGGGACACCACTTCCTCATGACCCATTCCCCCATTCCCGAGCTGCCGCGCGCCGGCAGCGCAGCCGATCTCCTCCGCGGGGCCGCCATTCCCGCGCGCGCGTTCGTGTTGATCCTCCGCACCCCGAAGCTCTTGATGCTCTCGCTGCTGTGCGCGGCGGTGACCTCGCTCACCCTGTTCGCGGTGGCCTGGGGCTCGTGGTCGCTGGCCCAGCGGGGCGCGGAGGCGTTGCTGGGCGCAGGCTCAGGCTGGCAGCACGCGGCCACGATCGGCCTGGGGTTGGTGTTCTTCATCATGCTCTTCGTGGTGGGCGCGCTCACCGTGCCCAACCTCTTGCTCGCCCCCCTGCAGGATCCGCTGTCCGAGGCCGCCGAGCTGCAGTGCGGTGA
>VFKJ01000763.1 GCA_009885595.1 Myxococcales bacterium
GCAACTGGGGCTGCCGCCCGGCCTTCTACGACGACGTGGTGAAGGACGTGATCAGCAACCGGGTCCAACTGCTCGAGAACGTCGAGTACCACCCGCTCTCCACCATCAACGAGGTCTTCACCGCCTCGCAAGAACACCAACTGAAGAAGCGCGCGATCCTCATCCCCTGAGCCCGGAGCCAACGACCATGAAGAACCACCACATCTTTCCTGACTACAAATACAAAGAGATCCTCGTCGAGAAGAAGCCGCTGCTGAACGACAAGGGCCAGCCGGTCGAGGGCCTGTTCAACTTCTGGATCTCGCTGAACAACCCCGCCCAGTACAACTCGTACACGACCGACGCGGTGAAGGAGGTCATCATGGCCTTCCGCGAGGCGAGCTGTGACCGCAGCACCGTCGCGGTCGTCTTCACCGCGGTGGGCGACAAGGCGTTCTGCACCGGCGGCAACACCAAGGAGTACGCCGAGTACTACGCGGGCAACCCGCCTGAATACAAACAATACATGCGGTTGTTCAACGACATGGTCACGGCGATCCTGCTCTGCGACAAACCAGTCATCAATCGCGTCAACGGCATGCGCGTCGGCGGCGGGCAGGAGATCGGCATGGCCTGCGACTTCTCCATCGCGGCCGACACCGCGCGGTTCGGCCAGGCGGGCCCGAAGCACGGCTCGGCTCCGGACGGCGGCTCGACGGACTTCCTCCACCTCTACGTGGGCGTGAACCGGGCCATCGAGTCGTGCACCCTCTGCAAGCACTGGTCTGCGGTCCAGGCGGCGAACCTCGGCCTCATCAACAAGGTGGTGCCCGTCTACAAGACCAAGGAAGGCAAGTTCATCCGCACGCCGTTCGTCACCAGCGAGATGGTGGACGAGTGGGGCAACCCGAGCTTCGGCGCCTTCAAGACCGGCACCGCGATGCAGGAAGCCAAGCGCGTCGCCGAGGAGTGCACCGTCGACCTGAGCCTGCTCGACGCCGAGGTCTCGAAGATGTGCTTCGAGCTCGCGATGACCATGCCGGACTGCCTGAGCAAGACGCTCGAGTCCGTGCGCAAGAAGAAGCTCGAGCACTGGCAGCAGAACAGCGAGACCAACCGCTCGTGGCTCGCGCTCAACATGATGACCGAGGCGAAGGCCGGCTTCCGCGCGTTCAACGAGGGCCCCAAGAACAACCGCGAGGTCGACTTCCTGAAATTGCGCCGCCAGCTGGCCGACGCGCACCCGTGGAACGACGAGCTGATCGCCATGGTCTTGCCGAAGGGGTAACCAACCATGGAACTCGAGCGAAATGAGCTGATGGGTGGTGCGGTGGTCGAGCTGCTGCTCGCCTCGCCGCCCGCGAACATCGTGACGGAGAAGGCGATCGTCGAGCTGACCGCCGCGCTGCGCGACCTGGAGAACCAGAAGGCCGTGAAGCTGGTGATCATCGCCGGCAAGGGAGATCACTTCTCCTACGGCGCCAGCGTCGAAGAGCACCAGAAGCCCAAGGTCGACTGGATGCTCCCGAAGTTCCACCAGCTGATCAGCACCATCCTCGAGTTGCCCATTCCCACGCTCGCGCGCGTCTCGGGCCGCTGCTTCGGCGGCGGCTTCGAGGTGGCGATGGCGTGCTCGCTGATGATGGTCGACGAGACGGTGTCGGCCGGCATTCCCGAGGTGAAGCTGGGCGTCTTCCCGCCCGTGGCCGCGGCGCTGCTGGGCGCGCTGATTCCCGCGAACCGGGCGGCCGAGCTCATCCTCACCGGGCGCAACTGTGACGCGGCCGAGCTCTCGAAGCTCGGGCTGGCGAACGAGGTGGCGCCGAAGGGAAAGCTCTTTGAGGTGGTGATGGCGTTCGTCGAGAAGAACGTCCTGCCGCAGAGCGCGTCGTCGCTGCGGCACGCCAACCGGGCCGCGCGCTTAGGCCTGGTGAAGCGCTACCGCGAGCTCATCCCCGCGCTGGAGAAGCAGTACCTGGTCGAGCTGATGGCCACCCGGGACGCCAACGAAGGCATCGCCGCCTTCATCGCGAAGCGGCGCCCCAGCTGGAGCAACGAGTGACTCACGGCAGCAACGGCGCCACCGTGCCGGGCAAGGAGGGTCTCGCCGAGATCTTGCGCTTCTCCGCCCGGCTGATGGCGCAGCGCGGGTACCACGGCACCAGCCTGCGCGACATCGCCAGCGAGACCGGCCGCAGCCTGGCCGGGCTGTACCATTACTTCCGCACCAAGGAAGACCTCGTCTACTGGATCAACGTGCGTGGTTTCTCCGCGCTGACGAAGAGCCTGAAGGCGGTGCTCGCCGAGCTGCCCAGCCCAGAAGATCGGCTGTACGCGCTCATCTACAACCACCTCGACTATTTCGCGCACCACCGCGACGAGATGAAGGTGCTGATGCTCGGCACCCACAACCTCACCGTCGAGCGCATCGAGGAGATCCGCCGCCTGAAGGACGCGTACACCGACATGGGCCGGCAGCTGGTGATGGAGTTCCTGAAGTCACGCGACTGCGAAGTGCCCGACTCCAAGGGGCTCGCGCGGCTCACGTACCTGCTGTTTGGAATGATGAATTGGATCTTCGGCTGGTACTCGCCGCAGAAGCACGGCACCGGCAAAGACCTGGTGGACGACATCTACACCACGTTCGTCGATGGCGTGTGCGCGAAGCCGAAGGCGAATGATCGCCGTGAGCGCGTGGGGAAGCTCGTCTCCGCGCTCCAGAGGGAAAAACACCATGAGTGAGACCAGAGAGATCGTCGAGCAGTGCAAGGTCCTCTACGAAGACCTGAGCTTGGCCTCGGTGAAGGAATGGAAGCAGCGCACCGGGGGCCGCGCGATCGGCTTCATGCCGGTCTACGCGCCGCGCGAGCTGGTGCACGCCGCGGGTATGTTGCCGGTGGGCATCATGGGCGGCGGCGAGAACCTCGAGATCATCAAGGGCGACGCGTATTTCCAGTCGTACATCTGTCACATCCCCCGCTCGACCATCGAGCTGGGGGTGACGGGCCGCCTCGACTGCCTCGACGGCATGCTCTTCCCCGCCATCTGCGACGTCATCCGCAACCTGAGCGGCATGTGGCAGATGCTCTTCAAGGACAAGCTGGTCCGCTACCTGGACCTCCCGCAGGAGTTCACCAAGGAGATCGGCGGCACCTTCTACAAGCAGGAGCTGCAGGGCCTGGTGCACGAACTGGAGAAGCTGGGCGGCAAGAAGGTCACCCCCGAGGCGCTGCGCCACTCCATCAAGCTGTTCAACGAGAACCGCCGGGCCATCGAGCGCCTCTACAACGCGCGCGCGGAGACGCCTGAGAACCTTCCCACCTACGAGCTGTACCTGGTGATGCGCGCCAGCAACGTGCTCCCGGTGGAAGAGCACACCGCCCTGGTGGAGAAGTACCTGGCGGCCGCGGCCAGGCAGAAGCGCAACAAGCTCGACAACGCCCGCGTGGTGGTGACCGGCGCGTTCTGCGAGCAGCCGCCCATCGCCCTCATTCGCGCGCTGGAGGCGAGCGGCTGCTACGTGGTCGACGACGACTGGGTCTTAGGCGCGCGCTACCTGCTGGGTGACGTGGCGATGGGCGAAGACCCCCTGCAGGATCTCGCCAACGCCTACCTGGGCGACTGCGTGGAGACCGCGTCGCGCTACGAGACGCGCCTCGAGAAGGGCGCCTTCCTGATCGAGCGGGTGAAGAGGTACCGGGCGGAGGGCGTGGTGTTCTGCGCGCCCAGCTTCTGCGACCCGGCGCTGCTCGAGCGGCCGATGCTGGTCGAGGCGCTCAACCGCGCCAACGTTCCCCACACCTCGTTCAACTACGCCGAGAACACCAGCCAGTACCACGTGTTCAAAGAACAAACCGGCACCTTCGCCGACTCCATCAAGCTGTGGGGGACCGCATGACACTGGACCGCACGACTCACAGACCTGACGCGATCAAAGAAGACAGCATGATCATGCAGAAGAAGATGATCGCGAATCACTTCGAGCGCTTGTCGAACACCGACAAGACCGGAGAGAAGGCGGTCTACACCTTCGTGCCCGGCAACTTGAACGAGCTCATCTGGTCGTTCGACCTGCTGCCGGTGCACCCGGAGATCAACGCGCTGCAGTCCGCCATGCGCAAGCAGAGCGGCGACTACGTGCTGGAGGCCGAGAAGATCGGTCACAGCGAAGACGTGTGCACGTACGTGAAGAGCGACATCGGCATGATGCGCAAGGGCAACATCGGCCCCACCGGCCAGCGCCTGCCAGAGCCCTCGCTGTTGCTGCTCAGCTACACCGGCTGCTTCACCTTCATGAAGTGGTTCGAGCTGCTCAAGCAGGAATACAAGTGCCCGGTGGTGATGCTGCACGTGCCCTACCAGGCCGATGGGCGCATCACTCCGGAGATGCGCTTCTACGTGACGAAGCAGCTCAAGGACGTCGTCATTCCGAAGCTCGAGGAGATCTCCGGGAAGAAGTTCGACCTGGACCGGCTGCGCACCATGCTCGCCTCGTCGGCGCGCTCGGAAGACGACCTGGTGCACGTGTGGAACGCGGCGAAGAACAAGCCCTCGCCCATCGACGCGTACTTCGGCGGTGTCTATTACATCGGCCCCATCTTCACGGCCTTCCGCGGGAAGCCCGAGTGTGAGGAATATTACAAGACGCTGCGCGCCGAGGTGGATCAGCGGGTGAAGGACGGCCTGGGCCCCATCACCCCCGACGGCAAGATGCACAAGGAGAAGTACCGCCTGGTGGTCGAAGGCCCGCCGAACTGGACCAGCTTCCGCGAGTTCTGGGAGATGTTCTACGCGGAGGGCGCGGTGTGCGTCTCCTCCACGTACACGCGCGTGGGCGGCCTCTACGAGCAGGGCTTCCGGCACGACCCTGATCACCCTCTGGAGTCCCTCGCCGATTATTGCCTCGGTTGTTACACGAACCGCAATCTCCCCAGCCGCGTCGACATCATCGCCAAGGACATCATCGATTTTCAGGCCGATGGCTTCGTCGTCAACTCGATCAAGAGCTGCAATTCCTTCTCAGCCGGCCAGCTGTTGATGATGAAGGAGATCGAGAAGAAGACCGGCCGCTCCGGCGGCTTCATCGAGTCCGATCTCGTCGACCCCCGCTACTTCTCCGCTGCGAACATCAAGAACCGCCTGGAGTCGTACTTCCAGATGCTGGAGGCGAAGAGCTGACATGGACGCCTACGTCGGAATCGATCTCGGCTCGACCACCACCAAGGCCGTGTTCCTCGATGAACACGACCGCCTGATGGGGTTTGGCATCACCAATTCCCGCAGCGACTACGACGTCGCCTGCCAGATCGCGCGCGAGGAGGCGGAGATCAACTCGCGCTTCTCCATCTTGCGGCGCGAGCTGAAGACCCACATCCCCGGCGAGGGGCACGATCTCGCGGTCGCGTGGCTGTACCAGAAGTACCGCCTCGCCCAGCACACCCGGCAGCTCACCGCGCTCGCCGCCACCTGCCGCAAGGCGGTCGACCTGTTGCCCGTGGCCGAGCACCGCGCGCCGACGCACCTGCTGCTCGAGCAGATCCTCTCCGAGATGGAGGTGGAGGCGGTGGGGCTGTTCAAGCCGGGCGCCGACGCGCGCTCCGACTTCTTCCGAGACATCGCGGCGAGCACCTTCCTGCACCTCTCCGAGAAGAAGGCGGGCGACGACTCCAAGATGCTCGATCGCCTGATCGGCACCTTCGACAAGTCCATCCTGCAGGTGGAGAGCAAGAGCTACGCGAACGCGTTTGGCGAATACATCCAGTTCGCGGCCGACGCCGTGCAGCGCATGCCGGAGTTCCAGGTGCACCAGGCGGCGATTCAGACCGCGGTGAAGAACACCGTCGCGGTGGTGTTCAAGATCATCAACACCATCGGCACCGGCTACGGCCGGCAGCGCCTGCCCTTCCCCAAGGAGCAGATCCGCTCGGAGATTCTCTGCCACGGCCTGGGGGCGCACTTCATGTTCCCCAACACCCGCACCGTGCTGGACATCGGCGGGCAGGACACCAAGGCGATCCAGATCGACGCCACGGGCATTGTCACCAACTTCCAGATGAACGATCGCTGCGCGGCCGGCTGCGGTCGCTACCTCGGGTACATCGCCGACGAGATGAACATCGGGCTTCACGAGCTGGGGCCGCTGGCGATGAAGTCGAAGAAGCAGGTGAAGATCAACAGCACCTGCACGGTGTTCGCGGGCGCCGAGCTGAGAGAACGGCTGGCGCTGGGGGAAGCGCGAGAGGACATGCTCGCGGGGCTGCACCGGGCGATCATCTTGAGGGCGATGTCGCTGCTGGCGCGCAGCGGCGGCGTGGTGAGCGAGTTCACCTTCACCGGCGGGGTGGCGAAGAACCAGGCGGCCACCGACGCGCTGCGCAAGCTCATCGAGGAGAACTACGGCGAGATGAAGATCAACATCAGCCCCGACAGCATCTTCACCGGCGCCATCGGCGCGGCGCTCTTCGCCAAGCGCGATCGCAAGGGCGATCTCATCGGGGTCGACTTGAAGGCGCTGCAGAAGCCTGTCCCGAGCAAAGTCGAGGGGCCTGTCGCCAAGGTCCAGGAGAGAGCATGAGCTTCTATACGGTTGGAATCGACGCCGGGAACTCGTCGGTGAAGGTCGCGCTGCTGAAGTTCGACGGCGACGACACCAAGCCCGAGTTGATCGACACCGAGCTGGCGAAGCTGCGCAAGCGCGACCCCAAGAAGGTGATCGAAGGCACCTACGAGCGCGTGCTGGCGCGGCAGAAGCTCGAGCCCGCGCAGATCGCCTACGTGGCCACCACCGGAGACGGCGAGCTGGTCGATTTTCGGCGCGGGCATTTCTATTCGATGACCTCGCACGCTCGCGGGGCGCTGTTCATCGACCCCACCGTGCGCGCGGTGGTCGACGTGGGCGCGCTGCACGCCAAGGCGCTGATCATGGACGAGCGCAGCAAGGTGCTCGCCTACCGGATGACCTCACAGTGCGCGTCGGGCTCGGGCCAGTTCATCGAGAACATCTCGCGCTACCTGGGCATCACCATCGAAGACGTGGGCAAGCTCTCGCTGGAGTCGGATGAGCCGACCGCGGTGTCCGGCATCTGCGCGGTGCTGGCGGAGACCGACGTCATCAACATGGTCAGCCGCGGCATCGCCACGCGGAACATCTTGAAGGGCATTCACGTCGCGATGGCCAAGCGGCTGGTGAACCTGCTGCGGCTGGTGAAGGCGCAGGGGCGGATCCTGGTGACGGGCGGACTGGGTCTCGACGTCGGGCTGGTCTCCGCGATTCGGGAGAACATGGTCGGCGGTCTGGCAACCGAGGTGATCAACCACGAGCTGTCTCCGATGGCGGGCGCCATCGGCTGCGGCATCTGGGGTGGTTACCGCCACGTTCGTCTGGCCAGGGCCTAAGACATGAACGAGAAGGTGCTGGAGTCCACGACGGCGTTGGGAACCGTCACACGGAACATCGCGGCGATGCTGCTCGAGAGCGGCGCGCGCGAGGGGGCAGCACCCGCGGTCGGCCAGCGCGCCGCCGACGGTTCATTCCAGTACCTCGATTGGCGCACCCTGAACGAGCGCATCGGCTCGGTGGGCGTGTTCCTCGACGAGCAGGGCCTCGCGCGGCAGGAGCGGGTGGCGGTGTGGTGTGGCAACTCAGCCGAGCGCATGGTGGCTGAGCTGGGGGTGATGGCCGCGGGTCGCACCAGCGTGCCCATCTTCCCCGGCTACCCGCCGGACTTCGTCTCGCAGCTGATCGCCTTTGGCCGCGTGAGCGCGCTGGTGGTCGACACCGTCGCGCGGCTCAACTCGTTGCCCGCGGCCGTGCTGCCCAAGTGCATCGTGGTGCTCGGCCCCGAGAAGCAGGCGGGCAC
>VFKJ01000602.1 GCA_009885595.1 Myxococcales bacterium
AGTGACCTGGCCCATGTGGAGAACTTCCCTTTGAGTGAAAGGAAGGGGGCAGGCTTTCGCAGGACGCCTCGCGTGTCGAGCGACTTCAGTCCTGACGGTCGAACGCGGACAGGTAGGCGCTTTCCCGAGGCGGCAGCTCCGTCACGGCAGCACGCTGACGTGGTCCTGGGGCGTGCGCACCTCGGCGTGCTGCTCGATCACCCGCCCGAGCCGAAAGAGCAGGTTCTCCTCCCAGGGCCGCGCCATCAGGTGCACGCCCACCGGGAGCCCCTCGCGATCGAAGCCCGCCGGCACGCTCAGCGCGGGGAAGCCGGTGATGTTCGCCACCCGGACGAAGCGCATCAGCGCGTCGACCACGGGAAGGTTCGACTCGCCGTCGGGCAGCGAGCCCTCGGGGATCGACGGAGCGGTGGTGGCGGTGCTCGGGGTGATCACCACGTCGCAGGTCTTCATGAGGGCCAACCAGTGGCGCGTCATCGCGTGGCGGTGCCGCAGCGCGTGCACGTAGTCCGTGGCGCGCAGGTGCTGCCCGATGGCGAGGTTGGTGCGGGTGTCGAGGCCGAACTGCTTCACGTCCAACTTGATCTGCGCCGCCATCGACTCGCTCATCTCACCCAGGATGAGGGTGGTGTGCGTCCACAGCACGGTGTTGAGGTTCGGGCCCTCGATCTCCACCACCGTGGCGCCGGCCTCGGTGAGCGCCTTCACCGCCGCCTTGCACCTCGTCACCACCTCGGGCGCGGCGTCTTCGAACCACGGCCAGCAGATGCCCAGGCGCACGCCGGTGAGCGCGCCCTTCTCGTAGTCAGCGAGGTGCGGGGCGGGCTGCGCCTGCGACACCACGTCGTGATCGTCGGGCCCCGCGAGCACCGCGTACATCGCCGCCACGTCGTCGACGGTGAGCCCCATCGGGCCCACGTGGCCCACGCTCCAGCACAGCGGCGGCACCCCGGTCTCGGGAATGCGCCCCCAGGTCGCCTTCAGCCCCACGATGCCGCAGAGCGCGGCGGGAATTCGAATCGAGCCGCCGCCATCGGCGCCGATGCTCAGCGGACACAGGCCCGCAGCGACGATCGCGGCAGAGGCCGACGAGCTGCCGCCGGTGATGTGCTCGCGGTTCCAGGGGTTGCGCGCCGCCCCGTGCCAGGGGTTGAGGCCGATCGGGTTGATGCCGATCTCGTTCATGTTGAGCTTGCCCAAGATGACCGCGCCCGCCGCCTTGAGCCGCGCCGCCACCGTAGAGTCCCGGGTGGCCACCTCTTTGCGGAAGCGCGTCCCCAGGGTGGTGACGTGGCCCGCGAGATCGACCTCGTCCTTGAGCGCCACCGGCACCCCGTCGAGCACCGAGAGCGGCTGGCCCGCGCGCAGCCGCCTGGAAGAAGCCTCTGCAGCGGCCAGCACCTCTTCGGGCTTGCGGGAGATGAAGAGCCCCAAGCGCTCGTCGCGGCCGTCGAGCTTCTCGATGCCCTCGTGCACCTTCCTCACCACCGCCACCGGGTCGAGGCCGCCGCGATAGGCCAAAACGAAGCGCGCCACGGTCTCCCGGGGAGACGAAGCGGTCGCCGCCACGGCCCGGGCTGCCTGTTCCGCCGCGCTCTGCCGCTCTGCCGGAACGGCCGGATGGGGAAGGTGACACTGCACCGGCGGGGCCTCGCCCGCGCTCTTCTCGCGCCAGGCCTCGATGCCGCTGTCCTTGACCAGCTTGTCCAGCAGAACGGGGCCCACGCTGCTCTCGAGGGCGCCCACGAAGGCCTTCAGGGCGAGGCCCGAAACACGGGGGGCCTTCACGTCATCGCGGTAGTAGCTCATGGGTCGCGAACCCTACCTCCCTTGAATTTTTCCGCTCCCGGTTCCGTAGAAGAGCCCATGAACCGAACACTCCTTGCACTGGCAGTGATGGTGGCGGCGCTGGGCGCGAACGTGGCTCTGGCGGACGATTGCGGCCCCCGCCCGACGTGGGCCCCCCAGGGCCGGTCCTTCAACGAGGGCCAGTACCAGCTGCAGACCACGCAGGTCTGGGTGCCCGGGCAGCAGCAGCAGGTGTTCGTCCCCGGGGAGTGCAGGCACTTCGGGCGCCGCCACCACCGGTGCTCCCCCGGCAGTTACCAACTGGTGATGACCGAAGGACACTACGAGAACCGCCAGGAGTGGGTGTGGGTCGCCAACACCTGGGACCGACGGCCTCCCCGCCAGTACGGGCGTGACTGGCGCTCCGGCCGCCGGCACGGCGCTGTGCCCGTCGGCTTCTGAAGCACCCCGCGGGAGTCGGCCCTCGACTTCGCTGAGGGCTGAACGGTTGGGCGTCTCCGTTCACGCCCAGCGGAGTCGAGGCGCCTGTTTCACCAGCGCCGGACCGATTCGGGCTAAAACGGCAGCCGGTGTTGCTCCCCTCTCCCAGGCCCGTGGCGGTACTCCCCGTGGATGGCGCGCGGTACGGCCAGCTCAAGGCGATCCTCGCGGAGGCCGGGGTGGGGGTCGCCGAGGGCCTGACCGCCGATCTCGACGTGGCCGTGGTCGACCTGGGCGCCCCGGGCGCCGACCTGGCCCGCAGGGAGCTGGCGGAGAAGTCACCCCGCGCCGCGCTCCTGGGCATCGCCACGCCCCGGCCCGATCTCGACGCCGCGGTGTTCGAGATGATCGCCCCCGACTGCGTGGGGAACGAGCTGGTGCCCCGCCTGGCGCACCTGCGCGCCCGGCTGGTGCTGTTCCGCGAAGGGCAGCAGCGGCAGCGCGATCTGCAGGTGCTGCTCGAGCTGACCGCTCGCTACACTGAAGCCACCGACATCAACGAGCTGCTGCACGACGTCAGCAAGCGCCTGGCCGACGAGCTGCACATCGATCGGGTGGCCTTCGTGGTGGTCGACGGCGAGCGGGGCGAAGGCACCATCATCGCGGCCAGCGACGACCCCGCGCTCAAGGATCACCGCATCGATCTCGCGCGCTACCCCGAGGTGCGCGAGGTGCTCCGCACCGGCAAGCCGGTGATCGTCGAAGACGCGCCCAGCCACCCCTTGCTGGAAGACGTGAAGGCCTCGGTGGCAGCCCGGGGCATTCGCAACCTCGCCGCCCTGCCGCTCGCCGTGCGCGGCCAGGTGCAGGGCGTGCTCTTGCTGCGGCGCTCCGCCGTCGGTCCCTTCAACCCGCGCGAGGTGGAGTTCCTCACCACCGTCGCCCAGGCCACCGCCGTCGCCTTCCGCAACGTGCGCCAGCTCGAGCGCATTCGCGGGCAGCGCGAGAAGGAGAAGTCGGCCCGCATCGCCGCCGAAGAGCGCGTGGCCGAGATGAAGCGGTACGCCGCGTACTTCGATCACCTCTCCGACGGGGTGGCGATCCTCGACACCCGCGCGTGCGTGCTCTCGCTCAACCCCGCGGGCCAGGTGCTGCTCGATCTCAAGCAGGCCGACGCCGAGGGCCGCCACATCAACACCCTCACCAACCCCAGCGACGAGGCGCTGCTACTCGACGTGCTGTTCGCCGTCTCGAAGGGGCAGGTGAAGAGCGACGTCGATCTCCACGCGAAGACCGGCACCGGTCGGCGCCTCACCCTCTCCGTCTCGGCGGCGCCCCTGCGCGGTGACGCGGGCGACGGGGTGGCGATCCTCACCCTGCGCGACGTCACCCTGCAGCGCCACATGGCCGAGGAGCTGCGCCAGACCACCGACTTCCTCGAGCGCCTGATCGACAGCTCGGTCGACGCGATCATCGCCGCCGACATGAAGGGCCAGATCATCCTCTTCAACAAGGCCGCCGAGGCCATCTGTGGCTACCGGGCCGAGGACGCGATCGGCAAGCTGAACGTCTCGCAGCTCTACCCCGAGGGCGTGGCCCGGGAGCTGATGAAGAAGCTGCGGAGCCCGGAGTTCGGTGGCCAGGGCCGCCTGTCCTCCAGCCGCGCGGAGATCGTCGCCCGCACCGGGGAGCGCATTCCGGTGAACCTCGCCGCGTCGATCATCTACGAGGGCACCCGCGAGACCGCCACCGTGGGCATCTTCACCGACCTGCGAGATCGCATCTCGCTCGAGCGCAAGCTGACCGACGCCGAGGCCCGCCTGCTGGAGAGCGAGAAGAACGCGGTGATCGTCGCGCTCGCCGGCACCGCCGCCCACGAGCTCAACCAGCCGCTGACCTCGGTGATGGGTTACGCCGAGCTGCTCAAGCGGAAGATCAAGGAGACCGAGCCGACCTGGCGCCCGGTCGACATCATCCATCGCGAGGCCGAGCGCATGGCGGAGATCGTGAAGAAGATCGGGAAGATCACCCGGTACGAGACCAAGGCCTACGTCGGCTCTGCGAAGATCGTCGATCTCGACAAGGCGGCCGCCCATGAAGAATGAGAGCACCGTGCAACCCTTCGGCGTGACCGGGGTGGCAGCCGATGCCTTCCAGGCTTTCTTCGACATGGTCGACGCGCCCGCGGCGTTGTGCGACCTGCGCCTGAACGTCGTCACCAGCAACGGGCCGTTCGAGGTGTTGTGCGGCGCCAAGGAGCTCGCCGGCCGCTCGCTGCAGGAGTTCATGGAGACCGACGCGCTGGTGGTGCCCGAAGACGGCCGCGGCCTCGAGGTCGAGGTGGTGTGCAAGACGGGCCAGCAGGTCACCCTGTCCATCACCCGCCGCGGGCAGACGGTGGCGCTGGTCGCCCGCCGCCTCTCCCCCATGCTCGATTCCCTGGCCGCCGCCGGCCGCGCGCTGCTGGAACAGGCCCGGGTGGAGACGGCGCTCTTGGAGATCGGCCGCAGCGTCGCCGGCGCCACCAGCGAAGAAGAGCTGGTCGCCACCGTCGCCCGCGGGGTGAAGGGCCTCTTCCCCGGGCGCGCCTTCTGCGTGCGCATCGTCGACCCCCGCACCTGCCACCTCACCTCGCTCTACGCCGAGGGCCGCATGCGCGAGGGGCAGCGCGACCTCTTCCACCTGCGCCGCTCGATGGTGGAGAAGACGCACCTGGAGGCCCGCGGGCTGCCCGCCGATCGCGTGCTGGTCACCACCGGGGAGCTGCCGCTGCTCTTCCAGGGCAGCGTGCGCGGCATCGCGGCGCCGCTGGTCGCCTCGGGCCAGCTCTTTGGCGCGGTGAACATCGAGTACCCCGCGGGGCTCACCGCCGACGTGATGACGGACGAGCGCATTCTCATTCAGCTGGCCAACCAGGTCGCGGTCGCCGTGCGAAACGCCAAGCTCATCGACGAGCTGACGTTCATGCGCAAGTACCTCGAGGAGCTGCTGGAGAACGCCAACGCCCTCATCCTGGTGGTCAATCGCGAGGGGCGGGTGGTGGTGTTCAACCACGCGATGGTGAAGCTCACCGGGCGCAGCAAGGCGTCGGTGCTGGGCACCGAGATCCAGCACCTGATGCCCGAGAGCGAGCGCCTCAAGCTGTTGCGCGTGTTCGGCGCCGCCATGAAGGGCCAGCCCGTCACCGGGGTCGAGTCGGTGCTGCTGGGCGAGGGCGAGCGCGAGATGCGGGTGGCCTTCAGCACCTCGGCGGTCCTCAGCCAATCGGGCGAGGTCGAGGGCGTGATGGCCATCGGGCAGGACTTGACCCGCATGCGCGAGCTGGAGCGCCGGGTCATTCAGGCCGAGAAGCTCGCTTCCCTGGGCCAGCTCGCCGCCTCGGTGGTGCACGAGATCAACAACCCGATGACCGCGGTCTCCACCTACGCGGACGCCCTCTGGCGCCGCGGCCAGGCGTCCCCCACCGCGGATCCCGCCGACGTCGACAAGTACAAGCGCATCGTCGACAACTCCGAGCGGGTGCTGCGCTTCACCCGCGATCTCGTCAACTACGCCCGCCCCGCGAAGGACAAGCCAGAGGACATCGACTTGAACGCGGTGATCGAGAAGGCCCTGGGCTTCTGCGATCACGTGCTGCGCAAGCACGAGTTGAGCCTGGAGCAGCGGCTGGGCGAGGTGCCCGGCTTCCTGGCGGTGCGACAGAACCTGGTGCAGGTGTTCGTCAACCTGATCACCAACGCCTGCCACGCCACGCCTGCGGGCGGGAAGGTGACCGTCACCAGCCTCGCCGAGAGCGGGATGGCGGTGGTCACCGTCTCGGACACCGGCTCAGGCATCGCCGCCGAGACGCAGGCGCGCATCTTCGAGCCGTTCTTCACCACCAAGCCCGCCGGCAAGGGCACGGGCCTGGGGCTGTCGATCGTGCAGGGCATCATCGAGAACCACGGCGGCTCGATCTCGGTGCACAGCGAAATGGGGCAGGGCACCACCTTCACCATTCGCATGCCGATGCTGCAGCGGGTGTAGCGGTCCGGAGCTGCGGCGGGCCTGAAGGAACGCGGTGAGGTGCGGGTTCACTTCGTTGCTCGACCCCGCCAGGCCTCCCGACCTCGTGGCGAGGATACTCACGGGACGAAGTGTTCCCGAAACCGGACCCGGCTCCGGTTTGGGGAGAAACTGACTCGAAGCGACGCTCAACTCGTCAAGAAAAGCCCGAAGCAGAGAGGCCAGCCTGCGACGAGCGTCGGGCAGGTCCACCGACCGCCCACCACCCTCAAAGCCTCAGCTCTCGCGGTCGAGCTCGGCGAGGAACTCGTCGCGGGTCATCAGCCCCTTGCGCTGGAGAATTCGCAGCAGTGCCCAGAAGCGGCGCTCGAGCTTCTCGGTGTCGCTCTCTTCGTCAGGCCGCTCGCCGAAGAGAAAATCGAGATCCTTGGTGACCGAGTCGCCCTTCTTCTTCGCGGGAGCGGACGGGGCCGCAGGCATCGCGTTGAGCTGGGAGATGATCTCCTCGCCCACGATCATCGGCGGGTCTTCCTCGGCCACCGCCGGCGGGCGGGCGCGGAGGGCGGCCGCGGCCGCGGCGGCCTCGGCCGGAGAGGCCTTGTGGTAGTAGCGGAGGATCGCCGCGCGCACCTGGCTGTGCGTCGAGACGTACGGGCTGACCATCAGGCCGGTGGTGAACTCGATCTCCTCGCTCGCGGGCTGGTTGAGCGGGTCGCTCATCGCCACCAACAGCCGCTTGCTGGCGGTGCCCTTGCCGTCGATCGCGAAGGGAAACAGCTCGTGCGTCTCGCAGAACCGCGCCCGCAGCATGTGCACCGCCGACCAGTCGACCTGCACCTGGTTCAGATCCACGGTGGCCAGGTCGAGCGACTGCGCCAGCGACTGCGCCAGCTGGATCTCGGAGAGCACGCCCTGCGCAATGAGCGTCACCCCCAGGCGCTGACGGGTGCGCTTCTGGGCGGCCAGGCCCGACTCGAGCTGCTCTTTGCTGATCGCCCCGCGCTCCAGCAGCAGCTCGCCGATTCGTTTCCTCGCCATCAGGGGGGCGACTAGCACGCGTGCCCACATGTAGGAAAACTCTGAGCGGGCCCGCGGCGTTGCTGATCCGCCGATCGGCGCAACCGTCGCCTTGACACTCCTTTCCAGCGGGGCCTAAGGTTCGCGCGCTTTTCCGGGTTCCTGATCCGGAAGGTTTCAAAAAAAGTTCTTCGGAGGCAAAACCACAATGACGCTTGGAATGCTGAGCATTTTGGCCGCTGAGGCCGCGAGTGAAGGTGAGCAGAGCTTTTTCGGTGGGATTGCCGAGTCCTGGAATGAGGGCGGCTGGCCGATGTACCCGATCGCGTTGGTGTTCGTGGTCGGCATCGCGATCTCCGTCGAGCGCATGATCGTGCTGTTCGCGACCGCGTCCATCAACAAGGACGGCTTCATCCGCGGGCTGAAGAAGCACATCTACGCGGGTGACCTCGACAAGGCGATCAACTACGTGGCCGGCCAGAAGCCGACCCCGCTGACCAACGTGGTGAAGTCGGGCCTGATGAACGTCCCCAAGGGCCAGGAAGAGGTGCAGGCTGCCCTCGACGAGGCTTCGCTCCGTGAGACGCCCCGCATCGAGGCCCGCACCGGCTACCTCGCGATGCTCGGCAACGCCGCCATGCTCATCGGCCTCTTCGGCACCGTGCACGGCCTCATCGGCTCGTTCAAGGCCGTCGCCCACGCCTCTCCCGCCGACCGCGCGACCATCCTCGCCGGTTCCATCGGTGAGGCCATGAACTGCACCCAGTTCGGGCTGATCGCGTCCATCCCCCTGCTGGTGATGTTCTCGATCCTCAACGGCCGCACCCAGTCGCTCATCAACGACATCAACGAGTCGTCGGTGTCCGTGCTGAACCTGATCGTGCAGAACCGCGACAAGTTCAAGAACATGAGCGTCCCCGCGGCGGCCGAGGAGTAATTCTCCTTCGTTGACGCTTCCCGTCGTTCGGCGGGGCGGGCCTTGAAACCCACCCTGCCGAGCGGCTGTCTTGGTCGTATCCGCCTCATGATCTGAGGCCGTCGCAGGAGGTTTCATGGCTGGTGGCATGGATTTGGGCACGAGTAGCAAGGGCGGCAAGAAGCCGCTCGACGCTATGATCAACCTGGTGCCCTTCATCGATCTGATGGCCGTCACGATCGTGTTCTTGATCATGACCGCCGTGTGGACGCAGCTGGGACGCCTGCAGGTGTCCCAGTCGGGTAACAGCACCTCCGAGCAGGAGCCGCCTCCGACGCAGCTGCAGCCCATCACCCTTCTCATCACCGAGAAGGACCTCAAGCTCACCGTCGGCGGCTCGCAGCTCGACCCTCTGCCCATCACCCGGGACGAGAAGGGCCGCATCGAGATCGACAAGCTGATGACCAAGCTCAAGGAGCTCAAGGTGCAGCAGCCTGATCAGGCCGCCATCACCCTCTCCACCGAGGACGCCGTGAAGTACGAGGATCTCGTGCGGCTCATCGACACGGTGGTCTCGAACGGCGCCGAGCCCCTCTTCCCCTCCGTGTCGGTCTCTCCGGCCTCGGCCACTTAAGGATTTTCCATCATGGCCATCGTTTCTCCAGGCAAGCGGTACGGTAAGCGCCTCCAGCACTCCAAGGTGTTCGGGCACGGGCACGCCGGTGGGCACAAGGCCGTCAACGCCGACCTCAACGTGACCCCGCTGGTCGACATGTTCGTCATCCTCGTGCTCTTCCTGATCGCGAACTTCTCCGCGACGGGCGAGCTGCTCTCGATGTCCAAGGACATTCAGCTGCCCGAGGCCGCGCACACCGAAGAGCTCACGCTCGCGCCGGTGGTGCAGGTCAGCCAGAACGAGGTGATCGTCTCCGGCGTGGTCATCGGCCGGGTGGAAGACCTCACCCGCGAGGACTACCTCAACATTCCCGCGCTCGAGGAGAACCTCCGCGAGCAGAAGAAGCGCGATGAAGACCTGCACAATCAGGCCGGTGACCAGGGCGCCTTCAAGGGCGAGGTCAACATTCAGGCCGACAAGCAGGTGGCCTTCCGCATCATCAAGAAGGTGATGTTCAGCTGCGCCTCGGCTGGTTACGGCAACATCTCGTTCGCCACCATGTCGGCCAGCCCCGACAAGAAGCCCGAAACCGCGATGCGCTGAAAGGCGCCGGTTGAACAGCTTCGAGGCCCCGGAGCGGATTCCGGGGCTTTTTTTTTGTCTGCGCGCGGGGTACGGCGGGGGCCGAAATGGAAACCCTGCACCAGCTCAAAGAGCTCCTCGACCCGAGCAACCTGATTCGCCTCTTCGGTTACCCCGGGCTGACGCTGATCGTCTTTCTCGAGACGGGGGCGATGGTCTTCTTCCTGCCCGGCGACTCGCTGCTCTTCATGGCCGGGCTGTTCGCGGGCAACGGCGACTTGAACCTGCTGGCCTTGTGGGGCCTGCTCATTCCCGCGGCGATCGTCGGCGATGCGGTCAGCTACGTCATCGGCTCCAAGATGGGCCCGGCGCTCTTCAACAAGCCCGAGTCGCGCTTCTTCAAGCCCCAGCACATGAAGGCCGCCCACGACTTCTACGAGCGGCACGGCGGCAAGGCGATCATCATGGCGCGCTTCATGCCCATCGTTCGCACCTTCGTGCCCGTGGTGGCCGGCATCGGGCAGATGCCTTACCGCCGCTTCGCCGCCTTCAACGCCATCGGCGGCGCGGCCTGGGTCGTCTCGATGACCGTGCTCGGCTACTTCCTGGGCCAGGTCGAGCTGGTGCGCAAGCACATCGAGCTGATGGTCATCTTCATCATCGTGCTCTCGGTGCTGCCCGGCTTCATCGCCTGGCTGCGGGCCCGGAAGGCCACCCCGGCGGTGGGCGTCGCCACCCCCCCCGCGCCTTAAGGCAGCGTGAGCGACACCCTCGAAAAGGTCCGCACCGCGGTGAAGCGGCTCAAGGTCTTCCCCCTGCCCTCGGTGGTGCTGCTGCCGGGCTCCGCCGCGCCCCTGCACATCTTCGAGCCCCGCTACCGCGCGCTGGTGAAGCGCGCCCTGGAGACCGACGGGCTGTTCGCCCTGGCCCAGGTGATGCCCGGCCAGGAAGCGCTGATCGCCGGCAAGCCCGCGCTCGAAGAGATGTTGTGCGTGGGGCTCATCGGGATGAACGAGCTGCTGGAAGACGGGCGCTACAACCTGGTGCTGGTCGGGGTCGCGCGCGCGCGCCTGCGCCACGAGCTTTCCACCACGCAGCTGTACCGCGAGGTGGAGGCCGAGCTGCTCGAGGACGAGGCGGTCGATGCCGAGGCCGACGTGAACCTGCGCCGCGCGGTGGTGGAGCTGGTGGCGAGGCTGCCCACCCCGGTGGGGCAGCGGGTGGCCCAGGTGGCGTCCCGGGTGTCGGGTGGCGCGCTGGCCGACGTGGTGGCCAGCACCTTCATGCAGGACGTGGGCAAGCGCTTCGAGGTGCTCACCGAGACCGACGTGCGGCAGCGCATCGAGATCGTCACTGAAGAGCTGCTGATGCTGGTGGGCCACCTCAAGCCGCGAAAGCCCGAAGGGCTGATGAACTGAGCGGGCGGAGAGGTAGGGTGACGCCATGCGACTGGTGAAGCTCGGGCTGGCGGCGGTCAACACCACCGTGGGGGCCTTCGGAAAGAACGTCGATCGCGCGGTGGCCGTGGCCCAGGAGATGGCGGCCGAGCAGGTGACCGTCGCGCTCTTCCCCGAGCAGCTGGTGGGCGGCTACCCGCAGGAAGACCTGGTGCAGTGGCAGCGCTTCGTCGACCGCCAGTGGACCGAGCTCTTGCGCTTCGCCGCCCAGACTCAGCGCCTGCCGCTGGTCTGCTGCCTGGGGGTCACCGTCGCCCACCAGGGCCTGCGCTACAACTGCGCGGCGGTGGTGGCGGGCGGCGCCGTGCTCGGCCTGGTGCCCAAGGAGAAGCTGCCCACCTACAACATCTTCTACGAGGGCCGCACCTTCGCCCGCGGCACCCCCGGCATGAGGGAGCTCCACCGGGGCGTGCCCCTGGGTGACTTCCTCTTCCAATTCGACTTCGGGGTGCTCAGCGTCGAGGTCTGCGAGGACCTCTGGAGCGCGGATGGCCCCCTGCGCCGCCGCGCCTACTCGGGCGCGGAGCTGCGCGCAGGGC
>VFKJ01000933.1 GCA_009885595.1 Myxococcales bacterium
AGTGGTCCTGGAGCGTGAGCAGAAGATCCTGAAAGTATAAGGCCATGGCGGCGCGCACCGTACAGGCGGGGCCGCCACCCTTCAACGAGGGATCTCAGGGAAGTACGGGCAGGGAACCGACGTCCACCGCGGGCATGTCGTTGGTCTTGCCCGGCTCGATCGTCACCGAGAGCAGGCGGGCCTTCCCATCGCCATCGATGACGCGGAGCTTGTGCACCCCCGCCTCGACCGGGACCTTTGCCAGCGGGGTCGAGCCCAGCCCATCGCCGTTGAGCAGCACGTTGGCCGATGACGGGTTCACCGTGCGCAGCGAGAGGTAACCGATGCTGGCGTTCCTGGCGCCCTTGCCGTCCTTGATGATCTCGACCTCGCCGTCCTTGCGGGCGGCGGCGGTCTTCTTCTTCTCCTTGTCCGCGACGACGGTCTTGAGCTCGTCGATCTGCTTCTGGAGATCTTCGAGCTTCTTCCCGTGGGCCACGCCGGCCTGCGCGCCCTGCTGGGCGGCGAGCTTCAAGGAGCGCTGCTCGGCCTCGAGGTAGTCGAGTTGCTTCAGCTCAGCCTCCAGCTCCGCGAGCATGCGCTGGCGCTCGGGATCGTTGGCGGCGGCCTCGATCTGGGCCATGCGCTTGCGCTCGGCTTCCTGCTCCGCCTTCTGCTTTTCCTTTTCGATGAGCCACGCGGGCTTGTCGCCGTCGTCGCCGCCGACCGGCTGGACCTGTCGCGGGCCGGGATCGACCACCTTCGGCTCGTCGCTGAGCGCCTGGAACTGCTCCTTCAGGGGCCCCGCGGTGACCGCCCAGCCCAGGCCCGCCACGATCGCCAGCAGCACCACCACCGCGAGGATCCCCGCCAGCGCGCCGCCCTTCTTCGCAGGGGGAGGCGAGTCGGTCGGCTCAACCGGAGGCGACTGTCTGGGCGCGCCGTTCACCTGCGGCAGCTTCAGCTGCGACTTGGCGCGCGGGGGGATGGTGGCGTCGGGATCTTCCTTCGCTTCCTTCCTCGGCTTGGCGAAGGGCGAGCGGCTGTCGGGCGGCACCGTCTCTTCGTCGGGCACGCTGGGCGGCTGCGACGAGACCCTGGGGAGCTTCGCGACTGACTTACCGACCTGCGGCAAGTTCCGGCTCGACGGGCCGCCCTTCGATTCCCTGGTGGCCACCTTCGGCAAGCGGGCGCTGGACGACGTGCTCTTGAGGCCGGGACGCGGGTTGGGGGTGGCGCTCTGAGGCTGCGCGGCGATGTTGGGGTTCGCGCGGATGGCGCTGTTGCTGACCTTCTTCGGCTTGGCCTCGACGTCGCGCTCGTCGGTGGTGAGGCCCTGAGCGGCCTGCTTCATCGAGGCCTGATCGCCGCCCTCGTTCGCCGCCTCGAGCAGCGAGCGGGTGATGGCGATCTTGTCCTCGAAGAGCTGGCCCATGAACTCCGCCAGCTGCTCGTCTTCGAAGAGCTCGGGGCAGGCCTGCTCGAGCGCGCGCGCCAGCTCGCGGCCGGTGGCGAAGCGCTGCTCGCGCTTCTTCGAGAGGCCCTTGAGCACCACGTCGGACAATGGGGGGCTGACGTAGGGGTTGACCTCAGAAGGCACCGACACCTCGCCCTCGACGATCTTGAGCATCATCAGGGCGTCGGTGGGCGCGCTGAACAGGCGCTCGCCTGCGAGCAGCTCGTGCAGCATCACGGCGGCGGCGAAGAGATCGGTGCGGCCATCGAGCGGCTCGTTCTTCACCTGCTCGGGCGACATGTAGCCCGAGGTGCCCTTGACCACGCCAACCTGGGTGCGGTTCAAGCGGCCGCGCGCCTTGGCGATGCCGAAGTCGATCACCTTCACCTGGCCGGTCCAGGTGATCATCACGTTCTTCGGGCTGACGTCGCGGTGCACCACCGCCATCGGCTGACCGGTGGGATCGGTGAAGTGGTGCGCGTAGTGGAGGCCCAGGCAGCTGTCGCGCACCACCCGGGCGGCGAACCCGACGGGAATGGCGAGTTCACGCTTGGCGGCGCGCTTGGTGACCTGCTCCAGGTTCTGGCCGGCGATGAACTCCATCGCGAGGTACAGCTCGCGGCCCTCTTCGCCCAGTTCGAAGACCTGGCCGATGTTCGCGTTGTTGAAGGCGGCGGTGATGCGCGCCTCGTCGAGGAACATCTTCACGAACGAGTCGTCGGCCTTCACGTCGGGAAGGATCTGCTTGAGGGCGACGAACTTCTTGAAGCCGCCGGGCCCGGGCAGGAACGCCAGGAAGAGCTCCGCCATCCCGCCGACGGACAGTCGGGTGATGATCTCGTACTTTCCGACGCGTCGACCCCGATCGAGGTCTGCTGAAGACGACTTCGACGGCATGGGTCCGCGCACCCTACCACCACAGCCGTCTTTAGAGCTTCCAGAACACGAACGGCCGCAGGTCCTTCACCGGGCAGCTGGTGCGCTCGTAGGCGCCGCTGGAGATGTTGAGGAAGTTCCAGCGCGCGGTGCCGATGGAGAGCTGGCCCTGCGCGCCAGGCTCGAGCTCGATCGAGGTGGCGCCGGTGGTGAAGCGCAAGGGGAAGAACACCAACCGGCCGCAGCCCGTCAGCGTGCACCCGACGGCGACCAGGCCATCGTCCACCAGGAAAGGCGCGAGATCGGCGCGCTGCAGCAGCCGCCCGCCCTGCCCCATGTCCGCCGCCAGCAGGATCTCGCCGGTGACGGAGTCCTTCATCAAGAAAGCGCGCGAAGGCGTGGAGGTGTCGCCGTCGTCGAGCAGCGTGGCGACGACCTGGCGGCCGCTGGTCACGGGGGCGCCGGTGCCCACGGGGAACTTGATCTGCACGAAGCCGGTCAGCAGCTCGCCGGGCGCGGGGCCCGGGCGCGAGAAGCCCAACGCGAGGGTGTTCGCCTGGTAGCTCGCCGAGGTCAGGGTGCCGGTGCCCGAGAGCTGGCTGCCGATCGGCCGCGCGGTGCGCTCGAAGAAGCCCATGTTGGTGGGGCTGGCGACGGTGAGGATCCACTCCGCGCCCACCGCGGGGTAGTCGTTGGCCGGACAGCCGGTGGTGCAGGCGCCGTCGAGGCACAGCTCGCCCGTGCCCTTGCACTGAGTGGTGCTGGTGCAGGCGGCGCCGCGGTCGGGCCCGATCTCCACCTCGAGGTCCTGGGGAGCGAACTGGCGCGAGGTGCAGGTGCTGGTCACCTTCGGCACCTGGCCCGACCCCACGCCGGCGTCGTTGAAGATCACCCCGGTGGGCTTCTGGGGCGAGAAGCACAGCTC
The DNA here is from genome assembly GCA_009885595.1 of Myxococcales bacterium. Lineage (GTDB taxonomy): Bacteria > Myxococcota > Myxococcia > Myxococcales > Myxococcaceae > Archangium_A. The sequence continues at coordinate 3,237 of VFKJ01000933.1, forward strand.
GAGCGTGAACGGCTCGTTGACCGGCGCGTTCTGCTGATCGAGGCAGCCCTCGGTGTTGCAGTTGCTGAAGCCGGCGATCTGCACCACGCCGTCCCAGGTGCGCTCGGCCTTCGCGCCCGACTCGATGCGCAGCACCTGCCCGGTCCCCGCGTCGGGGCAGCTGCAGCTGGTGACGCAGGCGTTGCTGCAGGAGCGGCACTCGCAGGCGAGATCGTCGAACGGAAACGGCGCGCCGTTGACGTCGCGCTTCAGGGTGAGGCCCAGGTGCCCGCCGGTCGCGTCGACGTAGATCGGCGCGCGGCTGGTGTTGACGATGCGCAGGGTGACGGGCTGGGGCGTGGGCGGAACGCAGCGGCAGCCCGCGATCGACAGCAGCAGCATGGTGAGGAGGGAGACGCGCATGGTCGGGCGGGAATGTCGTAGGCGGCGGCCCTTTAGAGCGCAATCCCTGCAATGAGTCGAACGGGTTGCGGGTTGTACCCGGCGCTTGCATCAGCAAGGCCACGTCCACCAATCTCCCACCCATGTACTGGGTCTCTCCGCCTCGGCCAGACTTCCGCTTCGCTTCAGTCTGTCTCGCGCAGCGTCCCGCTGCTCCCGGCTCCGTTCCATGAACCGACTCCACTTGCTCGCGCTGCTCTTCGTCGCCGCCTGCGACCCGGTGGGGCGAGAGAATGGGCGCGGGTCCGCGGTGCCTGAGGTGGCGCCCCCGATTCTCTCTCCGGTGGAGATCAAGCCGCCGAAGATCGATCGCTCGCCGGTGGCGCGGGTCGAGTTGATCGATCCGCCGCGGGTCGACTCGATTCAGATCGATGAGCTGCGCCAGTCCGAGGGCGTGGTCGACATTCTGTGGGTGGTGGACGACTCCGGCTCGATGACCAACGAGCGGCGCACCCTGGTCGGCAACTTCAGCCGCTTCGTGCAGGAGCTGCTCGCCCTGCAGGTCGACTTCCAGATGGGCGTCACCTCGATCGTCTCGGCGGACGGCGGGCGCCTGCGCGGCACCACGCGGATCATCACCAACCTCACCCCCAACCCGCGGCAGGTGTTCGAGGCGAACACCACCTTCCCCACCTCGCGCTCGCGCTGGGAGCAGGGTTTGCGGATGACGCAGCTGGCGCTCTCCTCGCCGAACATCGATCCGGGCCAGCCGAACGTGGGCTTCATTCGTCCCAACGCGGCGCTGGCGATCATCGTGCTCACCAACGAGGACGACTCCAGCTTCGGCACCACCGATTACTACTCGCGCGTGTTCAAGGGGCTCAAGGGCAAGGGCAACGAGAACCTGGTGAGCTTCTCGGTGATCGGCGGCACCATTCCCAACGGGTGCGTGCCTCCGGGCGAGACGGGGCTCTACGGCAGCACCGCTGACCCCGCGATCCGCTACGCCGAGGTGGCGACCAAGATGGGCGGCATCATCGGCAGCATCTGCGACGCGAGCTTCGAGCAGACGCTCATTCGCATCGCGCAGGCGCTCAACACCTTGAAGCGCGTCTTCCCCCTCACCCTGCCGCCGATCGTCAACTCGATCACCGTCACCGTGAACGGCGCCACCATTCCGCAGGATCCAGTCAACGGGTGGCAGTACCGCACCGACACCAACTCCATCGTCTTCCTGGGCAACTATGTGCCCCCGCCGGGATCCACCGTGCGCCTCACGTACGCCTACGCCCGCCCATGAGAGTCTTCCTTCCTTTCCTGCTCCTGTTGTCGCTGGGCTGCTCGAGGAGCGCGCTCAACTCGGATTGTCCCAACGGCTACACCCGGCCCGACGGCGGCGCGTGCGTGTGCCAGACCGACGAAGGCTGCCCCACCGGGTTCCGCTGCGAAGAAGCGGTGTGCGTGTGCCGCGGCACCAGCTGCTGCCCCGAGGGCTACGAGTACTCCGCGGACTCCGAGGCCTGCGTGTGCCGCGCCTCGGAGTGCTGCCCGCGCGATCACCGCTGGCTGCCCGAGGAGCGCAAGTGCGTCTGCGACGACGAGGAGTGCTGCCCGGGCGGGTACACCTTCAATCAGCTCTCCCGCGCCTGCGAGTGCACGGGCGACGCGTGCTGCCCCGTGGGGTTCGTGTTCGACATCGAGAAGCAGCTGTGCACCTGCGCGTCGGACGGCTGCTGCCCGGTGGACTACCGCTTCGACGCGATGACGAAGGACTGCGTGTGCGCGAAGACGGCGTGCTGCCCGGCCAACCACGAATACGATCCCGCGCTGGCGGCGTGCGTGTGCGTGGGCAACGCGTGCTGTCCGCCGGGCTTTCAGCGCGGGGCGGGAAACCGCTGCGTGTGCATCAGCAACGCGAGCTGCGCGCCCAACCAGTTCTGCGACGCGGCCTCGGGCTCGTGCAAGTGCAGCAGCAACGCCGGCTGCCCCGCGAACAACTTCTGCAACTCGCTGGGGTACTGCCAGTCGTTCGCGTCCTGCACCTCGAACCTCGACTGCCCCTCGGGCACGTTCTGCGACATCACCACCACCCGCTGCATCCCCAACGGGCCGTGCACGCTCGACGATCAGTGTCCGCTCAGCCAGGTGTGCAGCACGGCCCTGCTGCAGTGCCGGGCGGGCTGCCGCGACGATGGTGACTGCCTTCCCAAGAACGCCTGCGTCTCGGGGCAGTGCCAGTTCTTCTGCCGCGACAACACCTTCTGCCCGGTCAACCAGTTCTGCGATCGCACCAATGGCACCTGCGCCTCGCGGCCCGCCCGGCGGGACTGTGAGAGCTGCACCGCGGGCGTGGAGTGCGGGCCCACCATCAGCTGCCTCACCTTCGTCACCGAGGGCCAGACCGGGAGCTTCTGCGGTCACGACTGCACGGTGGACGCCGATTGTCCCTCGGGCTTCGACTGCGGCGGGGTGATCTTCAGCTGCTCAGCGGGGGCGTTCTGCCCGCCCGCGCCGGGCGGCGAGGCGGTGACCTGCAACAGCTTCACCGTGGAGAACGAGACGGGGCCGCAGTTCTATTGCTCGGGCGCCGACGGGCTGCCGGTCGAGTACAAGAAGTCGTGCGCGCCGAGGTCGGGGTTCTGTCCGGCCACCGCGGCACCGTGAAAAGAAGCACGAAGGGGCGAGGTGGGGATGGGTCCCCTGCGGTGCTCGCGTCGAGCAGGCCTCTCGAGCCTCGGGGCGCCGGGGTCACCCGGTGACGTGGCTTCGTGATGGTCAGAGTGGTGTCCCGGTGGGGCTCCCTCTCCCGGCGGCGTCATGGACCATTACCAAGGCGTCATGGGCCATGAGGCAGCGGCATTG
>VFKJ01000551.1 GCA_009885595.1 Myxococcales bacterium
AACGCGTCATCAGATCCTGAACGAGCAGCGTCTGAGCCATGTCACACCTTCGCAGCAAGTGACGTGCCACCCGGGCGCTGCCGAGCCGTTCAGCCAGCCGACGCAAGCCATGCTCCGCGCGCCCTGAAGCGCCGTCGTCGAGTGCAACGCGTGGAGACCACCGCGCCTTCCAAGTCAGCCGACGCGCGCACCCGGTCTCTCGACCGGTCTGCCGCCTTTAGAGCCCGTCGAGTCCCCCGCGGAAGTCGGTGAGCAGATCGTTGCAGCTCTCGATGCCGATGGAGAGGCGCACCATGCCTTCGGAGATGCCGGCGTGGTCGAGCTGCTCTGGTGACATCTCGGAGTGCGTGGTGGTGCGCGGGTGGCAGGCGAGGCTCTCCACGCCGCCCAGGCTGACCGCGTTGTGGGCGATGCGAATTCGCCGGAGGAAGGAGAACGCCGCGGGCCGGCCGCCCTTGAGCTCGAGGGTGATGATGCCGCCGGGGTGATCGCACTGCGCGTTGCGAATGCGCACCTGATCAGGCTCGGTGAAGAGCGAGGGGTAGATCACCCGCTCGAGGGCCGGGTGCCCCTGCAACGCCTCGGCGATGCGCTGCGCGTTCTTCGATTGCTTGTTCATGCGCAGGGCCACGGTGGGCAGCCGGGTGTTGAGCAGCCAGCACTCGTCCGGCTGCAGGATGTTTCCCAGCAGGGCGCGGGTGCTGCGCAGCTGGGTGATCAGCTCGCGGTCCCGGGCCAGCACCACGCCGCCCAGGAGATCCGAGAAGCCGTTGAGGTACTTGGTGGCCGAATACACGACCAGGTCCACCCCCAGGGAGAGCGGGTGCTGGAAGGCGGGACCCAGGAAGGTGTTGTCGACCACCACCAGGGGGCGATCGGGGTGGGCGTGCGCCGCCTCCACCACCGCCGCGATGTCCGTCATGCGCAGGGTGGGGTTGGCGGGTGACTCCAGGAACACCACCTTGAGGCCTTTCATGCGCGCGATGGTTGCGCCGAGCGCTTTTCCGTCGCCTGCGTCGGCCACTCCGAAGCGCACCCCCAGCGGCGTCAACATCGCGTCGAGGAAGAGCTGGGTGCCGCCGTAGAGGGGGGTGGTGTGCACCACCCCGCTCCCCGGTGGGCAGAAGGTGAGGAAGATGCTCGAGATCGCCGCCATGCCGCTGTTGAAGACCGCCGCCTCGGTGGCGTCGCGCTCGAGGGGAACGAGCTGGTCCTCGAGGATCTCCGCGTTGGGGTGCGAGAGCCGCGAATAGATGAGATCCACCGACTCGTCGGGAGTGGGCTTGGCCCGGCCCAGGGCGATGTCGAAGGCCCGCGCCGCCGACTCCGGGCTGGAGAACACGTAGGTCGAGCTGCGGAACACCGCGGGCCGCGCGGAGCCCACGGACAACTTCGGGTCGAAGCCGCGGGTGAGCACGGCGGTCTCGGGACGCACCACGTAGCGCTTCGTCATGGGCCTGAGCCTAACGCAGCCTGAGAAGGGGCCCGTGACCACCACTTCTCGGGACTGTCAGCGCCGCGCCGCCGCCCCCGCGAGCCGCGCGGCCGAGGCGAAGCCCTGGTGACCCTCTTTCGTGCGGACAGCGAGCCCTCGGGCCGCGGAGTGAGGGGCCAGTTCACCCACTCGTTCGCCTCCGCGGTTGC
>VFKJ01001198.1 GCA_009885595.1 Myxococcales bacterium
CCGGGTTCGCCTACCGCCCCTACTTCAGCGCCGAGCACGTGGCCGAGGGCCGCTTCGTGCCGGTGATGGAAGGCCGCAACGTCTTCAAGATGGCGGTCACCAAGATGCCGGAGGTGGTGCACGAGACGCTGGCGAAGTGCGAGCTCAAGCTCGACGACGTCAACCTGCTCATTCCGCACCAGGCGAACCTGCGCATCAGCGAGGGCGTGCAGAAGCAGCTCAAGCTCCCCGACGATCGCATCTACAACAACATCCAGCGGTACGGGAACACCACGGCCGCGACGATCCCCATCGCGTACACCGAGTGCCGCAAGAGCGGCCTCATCAAGCAGGGCGATCTGATCTCGCTCGTGGGCCTGGGCGCCGGCTTCCACTGGGGCTCCGCGCTGATGCGCGAGTAGCGGCAGTTCCTCAGTTCGCCCAGTCGGGCGTGGTGACGTCGCCCTTCTCCATCGGGAGCGCCATCTGGTTGTTCCCGTCGAAGGTCATCACGTGCAGCCCGCGCCCGCCGCCGCGCGTGCTGGTGAACATGATCAGCCGGCCGTTGGGTGAGAACACCGGCTCCTCGTTGCCCGAGGCGTCCTGGGTGAGGCGCGCCACCTTGCCGCTGTCCACGTTCACCGTGAAGAGGTCGAAGGCGTTGCGCTCGTCGCGCGCGGTGAAGGCGATCAGGTCGCCGCGGGGGCTCCAGGAGGGCGTGGTGTTGTAGTTGCCCTGGAAGGTGAGCCGCTTCGCCCCCGAGCCGTCGGCCCCCATCGCGTAGATCTGCGGGTTGCCCGCGCGGTTCGACACGAAGGCGATGCGCTTGCCGTCGGGCGACCAGGTGGGGCTGGTGTTGAGGAAGAACTTCGTATTGGTGAGGGGGGTGAGGCCGGTGCCGTCGGCGTTGGCCACGTAGATCTCGGCGTTCTCGCCGTCCGACACGGACACCGCGATGCGCTTGCCGTCGGGCGAGTACGCCGCGCCGGTCACCATGCTCCCCTTGGCGATCAGCTGGGTCGGCTCGCCGCCCCGCGCGACGAAGAGGAAGGGCTTCTTGCTACGGTACGAGGTGAACGCCACCCCTCCGCCGGGCACCAGCACCGGCAGCACGTTGACGTCACCGTTGGTGATCCGCTGCGCGTTCTTCCCGTCCCAATCGGACACGTAGACGTCGCGGCCGCTGCCCGACTTGCGGGTGAACGCCAGGCGCGTCTCGAAGGGGCCGGTCTCGCGCGTGAAGTGCTTGTAGACGGCGTTGGCCAGCTTGTGCGCGAGGCGGCGCGCGTCCTTCAGGGGCACCGACTCGCTCACCTTGAGCTCTTCGCGGCCCGCGGCGACGTTGAACAGCCGCAGATCGCCGCGCAGGGTGGTGCCATCGAACCCGAGCTGGGTCTTCACCAGCGACTCCGCGCCCACGTCGGTCCACCGGTTGAACTGAATGGTGGAGGCGGTCACGCCTTCCTTCACGTCGGCCAGGAAGCTCTTGCGGTCGAGCAGCTGGAAGAGGCCGCAGGCCGCGAAGTCGAAGGAGAGGGCGGCGTCGAACTCAGCGACCGCGCCCTTCGACCCGTCGTCCTGGGACTGGGGCACCGCCACGGCCAGGGGCATGGGGCGGAAATTCGCGCCGGAGATCTCGATGACCGGCCGCTGCGCCAACGCGACCGAAGGGACCAACACGAGCAACGCGAGCCGAGAGAGCATGCACGACCTCATAACCGACGTTCGGTGCTTCACGGAGTGAAGACGATGGCGACCCCATCCTTCTTCAGCGAGTCGCGCAGGTGCTCGGGGGGCGCCGTGAAGGGCGCCGTCTTCTTGACCGCGGCGATCACCGCCGAGTCGAACGTCTCGTTGCCCGAGGCCACGGAGATGGAGGCGTCGAGCAGCTCGCCCCCATGCCCGATCAGGAGCACCACCTGGGCGCGCAGCCGTCGCCGCTCGGCTTCGTCGATGGTGTTGGAGACGTCGTAGTTTCTCTTCACCACGCCCTTGAGCATGCCGAAGTAGCGCTCGCCTTCCTGCTTGGCGGCGTCGCCGTTCGGATCGCCGTCGGCCTCGCCCTCGAGCTCCTCGGCCTTTTCCTGTTTGCCGCCCTTGGCGAACGCGTCGAACAGGCTCTTCTTGGCGTCCTTCTGGCCGTCCTTCTTGTCGGCCTCCTCGGGCTTGGCGTCCTTGGTGGGGATCTTCACGGCGGTGTCGGGCACCGCGGGCGTGGGCAGCGCCACCTCTTCCACCTTGGGCTTGGGAGGGGGCGCCTCTGCTTCCTTGCGGGGCAGGAGCTTCTCGTCACGAGGCTTGCCCAGGCGCACCAGGGAGGCCTTCACCGGCACCTGCAGGTCGACCCTGGGGGCCGCCATCAGCCACCCGACCACCAGCCAGAGCCCCACCGCGAGCACATGGCCCACCACCGACACCGCCACGAAGGTGGGGAGCGGGTCGGGGCGATCGTGCAGCAGGCTCTGGGGGAGGGCGGTCATGGCGAGTTACTTCTTCTTTTCCTTCGGCTTGGACGGCCGCGAGGCCCCCATCGGGTCCGTGATCATGCCCACGTTCGAGACGCCCGCCCGCTGGGCCGCCGCCATCACGTCGATGACCACGCCGTAGGGCAGGTCGCGATCGGCGTGCAGGTACATCTCTTTTTCCTTCTGGGCCTTGGCGTTGGCTTTGAGCTTCTCTTCGAAGTCTTCCAGCGTCACCTCGGCCTCACCGATGAACACGCGCTTGGCGAGGTCGATGGACACCACCAGCTTCTTTTCATCGGCCTCGACCGGCGCCGCCTTCGTCTCTGGCAGGTTCACCTTCACCCCCTGCTGAATGAGCGGGGTGGTGACCATGAAGATGATGAGCAGCACCAGCATCACGTCGACCATCGGCGTGACGTTGATCTCGCTGAGCGTCGCGCGCCCGCCGCCTTTTCCGGCTGACATACCCACGGGTCACCTCACTTGAAGAAGTGGCGCTTCACGATGTTCAGGAAGTCGTTGGAGAAGTTCGACATCTCGGTGTCGAAGATCTTGATGCGCGAGACATACGAGTTGTACGCGATCACCGCGGGGATGGCGGCGAACAGCCCGGCCGCGGTGGCCAGCAGCGCGTTGCCGATGGGCGCGGCCACGGTGGTGATGGTGGCGTTGCCCTTCTCGGCGATCTCGTTGAACGCGCCCAGAATGCCCATCACGGTGCCGAACAGCCCGACGAAGGGCGCGGTGCTGCCGACGGTGCCCAGGAAGGGCACGTGCGCCTCGAGCGTGGTGATCTCGGCCAGGGCGGCGCGGGTGAGCGAGCGCTCCACGTTCTCGATGCCGCCGAGCTTCTCGCTCATGGCCGCTTCGTTGCCGGCCTTCTGCTGCGCGAGCTTGGAGAGCTCCTCGTAGCCGGCGCGGAACACCCGGCTCAGCGGCGACGACTCGAGCTGTTGGGAAGCCTGGTAGATGGCGTCGAGCCGCGACGCTTTCCAGAAGGTGTCCAGGAAGGCGACGGACTCCGCCCGGGCCTTGCGCAGTTGCATGGACTTCATGCCGATGAGCGCCCAGCTGTAAGCTGACGCGCCAGCGAGAATGATGAGAACCATCAGTTCTACGCCCGACGCGCTCTTGAGCACGTCGACGTAGTTGATCGAGGCAAGCATGATGAGAGCGCGTACCATCCCTGTCGCAGTGCAGCAAGGAACTACCCTGTGGAATCATGGAGTTGGCGTGCCTCCCTGAATAGGGAAGCATGGGCCCCGTACAAGAGGCCGACTCCGCCGCAGCACCCACAACGAGGACACCATGACCGCGCATTCCCGGTTTCTGACCAGCATCATCGCCGTCACCGCCCTGGTGGCCTCGACGGGCTGCATCATCAACACGCCTCCGAGCGGCACGCCGGGTGACATCACGTTCACCTGGACGTTCAACAACGGCAGAGCCTGCTCGAGCGTTCCGGACGTCACCCAGATCACCATCCAGATCCCCGGCCAATCGCTGCAGAACAGCGGCCGCTACGGCTGCATCAACGCCGGCACCGCGGGCATCAAGCTGCTCAACTTCCGGGCAGGCACCTACAACTACACCGTGTCCGGCCAGAACGCGCAGAACGAGACCGTGTACCTCGCCAACGGCTCGGTGACGGTCAGCGGCGACGTGGCCGCGACGGTCGACTTGAAGCCGACCTCCGACGCGAAGGGTCAGGCCTACGTGAAGTGGACGTTCCCCGTGGGCACCACGGTGGACTGCCAGACGATCGCGGCGGTCGACGTGAGCATCAACGGGGCGCTGATCCGCTCGGCGACCTGCGCCGAGGGGTTCTCGGGCAATGGGGTGTACATCACGGGCCTCACGCCTGCCCCCAACAACGTCCTCACCCTGGCGGCGCGCGACGCGAACGGCTTCTTCTACTACCGGTCTGATCGCACCCTGGTGGTGACCGCGGGCAACGACGTCTTCGAGACCACCACGCTGGACTGGGCGGTCGGCTCGCTGCCGGTGAAGTGGACCTTCAACAACGGCACCACCATCGTGAACTGTGCGCAGGCCGGCGTGTCCACCATGAACGTGAACCTGCGCGACTCCGCCGGCAACCTCGTCTACGGCACGAACGGCGTCGACGTTCCCTGCACGAACGCGAGCGCCCAGCAGGGCACGGTCTTCCCCTTCCTCTACGCGGGCACCTACGAGCTGTTCCTGCAGGCGTACGGGACGGGCTCGGTGCTGTACCACACGAACCTCAACATCCCTCCGCAGGTCTCGGTGACGCCGGGCGCCTTCCCCATCATCGACAACCCGAACATCACCGTGGCGCAGCTGCTCACGCTCTGACCTGAACGCTCTCATGTGGCTCTGGAAGACCCCGGGCTGGTTCCGGGTCTCTGGTCGCTCCGCCTCGGCGCATCGTCCGCTTCGCTCCCGCTGCTTGGCCCAGCTACGCTGGGTCGGCTCCGCTCCGGGGTTTTTCGTTTGTGGGAGGGCGAGGGTGGCGCGCCGTGTGCTACTTCAAACGCACATGCGGCACGGCAGACACGCGGCGATCGGCGTCTTCGACTCAGGGGTGGGCGGCCTCACGGTGCTCAAGGCGCTGATGGAGCGCCTCCCGCTCGAGTCCACCGTCTACCTCGGCGACACCGCGCGCGTTCCGTACGGCACCAAGTCGGGCGAGGTCGTCACCCGCTACTCGCTGGCCAACGCGCAGGCGCTGCTCGAGTACGACATCAAGGCGCTGGTGGTGGCCTGCAACACCGCGTCGGCGGTCGCGCTGCCCGCCCTCGAGGCTCAGCTTCCGATTCCTGTGATCGGCGTGATCGTCCCCGGGGCGCAAGCGGCGGCGAAGGCGACCCGGAACGGGAAGGTGGCGGTGATCGGAACGCCCGGCACCATCGCCTCGGGCGCGTACCAGGCGGCCCTGGCCGCTGCTGCTCCGTCGATGGAGGTGCACGCGCGCGCCTGCCCGCTCTTCGTGCCGCTGGCGGAAGAGGGCTGGACCGAGGGCGCGGTGCCGCAGTTGGTGGCGGAGAAGTACCTGGGGGGTGACTTCCTGGGCGGCGTCGACACCCTGGTGCTCGGCTGCACGCACTACCCGCTGCTGGCGCAGATCATCCAGGGCGTGGTGGGGCCGAAGGTGACGCTGGTCGATTCGGCGAAGGCCACCGCGGAGCGGCTGGTGGAGGTGCTGCGCGAGCGCGAGCTCACCCGCCTCGAGCGTGGGGCGGTCGAGCGCCACTACCTCGTGACCGACACGCCGGCGCGTTTCCTCGAGGTGGGCGCGCGGTTTCTCGGGCGCCCGCTGTCAGGCGCGCGGCAGATCGACCTGCACGTGAAGTAGTTACGGCTGGTGAGTGGCCGGGCGCGGCTTCTCTTCCAGCACCAGCGGGGCGAGCTGCAGCGCGGCCTTGAGCCCGATGTCGTCGCGGCGCGGAATGAGGCCGAAGAGCGCCGTCACGACGCGCTCGGAGTGACGGTAGAAGCCGAGCTTCGAGAGCGGCCAGTTCAGCCAGCCCGTGGTGATGCAGTAGTACCTGTCGTACGGGGCCTTGTGGTGGATCCGGTGATGGACGGGCGGCAGCACCACGTGCAGCTTCTGGAGCACGCGCAGCGGCAGCGGCGTCTCTTCAGGCTCCAGGTGCGACCACTTGTGGATCTGGTTGGTCCACATCACGAAGAACACCATCGAGCCGATGGTGACGAGGCTGAAGAGCGAGAAGCTGACCCAGCCCTCGATGTCGAGCGGGATGAAGAGCACGCCCGCGGCCACCGGCAGCGACACCAGGCAGTTCGCGCCGTTCGTCTCGATGTAGTCGTGGCGGGTCATCGCCTTCGGATCGACGTGGTGCTCGCGGAAGGGGCGCACCAGCGACTTGCCCAGCACCGGCATGTCGGCCGAGCCCCAGGTGTCGGCCATCCAGTGCACGAAGCCCGAGACGAAGTCCGCGAAGACGAAGCCGCTGAGCACGCCCGCCGCGAGCACCCAGGGGTGGGTGTGATGGAAGGGGTACGCGCGCGCGATGATGGCGACGGTGAGGCTCCAGAAGCTCAAGATCGCGAGGATCTCCACCAGCCGGAACGACTTCTTGTAGCCAGCCGCGAGCCGCTTCGCGTCGTGCTGTTCGATCTCGAGGTGGCTCATGGGTCTTCAGGTTCTCCGGCACCATCAGGCCTGAGTACGAATGCCACGATGCCATCGGATTGTCACCCCGTGGTCAACGCTCTGACCCCCTGATTGCCGTGTTCCGCCAACGGCGGATCTTCGACGTAGGCGCGCACCAGCTCGAGGCCCTTGGCGCAGTAGAGGCCGTCCTCGATGCGCTCGTCGAAGCTGTACTTGATGCTGCACATCATCCGCTTGCCCTCGGGGGTGACGATCTCCTGCGTGCGGCCGAGGGCGGCGAAGAAGGGGCAGTTCCCCCATTCGTAGAGGTGGTGGTACGCCGAGTCGAGCTTCACGCTGCCCAGGTTCGCGATGAACATGCTGGCGTACATGGGGTCGGGGTGGATGAAGCTGCCCGGGAGCAGGTTCCAGCGGTCGAGCCACTGAAAGAGGGCCACCCCGATGCGCAAGAGCGGCCCGGGGAGCCGAAGGAAGATCGAGAGCTCCTTGTCCACGTGCGACTTCTTGTCGCTGCGGCCTTCCTTCACGTCGCCGTAGACGTGATCGACGAGCTGCTCGAAGGTCGCGGTGGGCTCGAAGCGGCGCTTGATCACCGCCAGCGGGGCGCCGTCTTCCAGCTTCTTCTTGGCGGCGAAGCTCACGTGGATGCCGTCGCGTTGCCAGATTCGGCTGCCGTTCACGAAGCGGTTGAGCCGCGGCCGCTCGGAGAGCGCCTTCACCACGCCCGCCAGAAACACGTGAAAGACGGTGATCTTCTTCTCGGGGTGGCGCTGGTTCCACGACTCGATGAAGACCGTGGTCTTCGTCAGGTCGATCCACTGCTCGAAGTACACGACCGACTCGTTTCGGGTCGGCATGAGGTACGGCATCATGCGGCGGAACGGCGCGACGTCGGTGGCGGGGGTTCCGTCAGGTCGGCTGAAGAGCACCGACGGACTCTACGAGCCCTAGAGCTTTTCGTAGTCGGACTTCTTCTGCTTTTTCTTCGGGGGTGGGTTGGTGAGCTTGCCGTCCTTGAAGAGCTCGACCCGGCCGGTCGAAGGAGAGGCGAGCCCCTTGGCCATGCCGACGAGCGGCTTCGACTCGGGCGGGTGGTACACGATGCGCAGCTGCTTGCCCGCGGGCTGATCGCCCATGTTGGCGTCGATGAGCAGGTAGACCGAGGTGTCGGAAGCGAGCACCCGCTCGGAGTCGTTGATGGGGTCGAGCTCGGCCAGGGTGTGACCCTCTTCCACGCTGGTGGCGTCTTCGGCGTACTGCATCACCTTCACCCGCAGCACCGAGGTGGGCACGCCGTCTTTGAGCGTCTTGGCGCCCTGCACGGTGACCGCGATGTCCGTGCCGGTCTCCGGCGCTTTGGGGTCGGCCAGCTTGAGCCCGGTCGTCTTATTGTTGTCGGTGTCGAGAAAGAGGGTGGCGTTCGCGCAGCGGGTCTTGCAGTCCTCGCCCCAGGGCGGCTTGTTGAACTCGAGCTTGAACGCGTAGTCGGTGCCCTGAGGGCTCACCACGATGGTGGTCATCACCGGTCGATCGTCGTCGCCCGAAGGGGGCGCCTTGTAGGAGATGGTCGGCTTGTCGGCGAAGGCGAGCGAAGCGGCCAGGCAGCATGAGAGGATGAGACGCGAAGACATGGACCAGACGAAACCAGAGACGCCGTACGTTCGCCAGCTACCGCTGGGGCCGATGAAGAACTTCGTCTACCTGGCGGGGGCGCCGGGCGTTCGGGAAGCGTTCGTGATCGACCCCGCGTGGGACGTGCCCGCCATCCTCTCGGAGCTGGAGGCGGCTGATCGCCGGCTGGCCGGCATCTTCCTCACCCACCACCACCACGATCACGTCAACGGCGTGCCGGAGCTGCTCAAGAAGTTCGATCTCCCCGTCTACGTGCAGCGCGCGGAGATCGACTTCGCCTTCAAGGCGTTCGCGGGCGCGCTCAAGGCGGTCAGCCCCGGCGAGCGGGTGAAGCTGGCCGGGCTCGAGGTGGACTGCATTCACACGCCCGGCCACACGCCCGGCGCGCAGTGCCTGCATTGCGGCGTGGGCCTCTTCACGGGAGACACGTTGTTCGTCAACGCGTGCGGGCGCTGCGATTTCGAGGGGAGCGACCCGCTCCAGATGCACGACTCGCTCTTCAACGTGCTCGGGCGGCTCGAGGGCGCGACGGTGCTGTACCCCGGTCACGACTACGGCGACGTGAAGGTCTCCAGCCTGGCGCGGGAGCGCAAGTGGAACCCGTACCTGCAGCTGAAGGATCCGGGCGCGTTCGTACGTCGGCGCATGACGCCGACCTGATCAGCGGAGCAGGGCGGTGAACTCGGCCTCGGTGAGCACCTTCACCCCCAGCTCCTTCGCCTTGGCGAGCTTGGAGCCCGCCTCATCGCCGGCCAAAAGGAAGTCGGTCTTCCTGGAAACGCTCCCCGACACCTTGCCGCCCCGACGCTCGATCTCTTCCTTCGCCTGCTCGCGGGGCATGGTGAGGGTGCCGGTGATCACCACCGTCTTACCGGTGAAGGTGCCGCCGGCCGCGGGGGCCTCGGGGGGCTCGGGCTTCACGCCGGCCGCCAACAGCGCCTCGACCATCGCGCGGTTGTCGGCGTCTTCGAAGTAGCCGTGGATCGCCCTGGCCATCTCGGGGCCCACGTCCTTCACGCCCTGCAGCGCCTCGATGCTGGCGTCCATCAGCGGCTGCACCGCCCGGAAGTGATCGGCCAGCGCCTTGCCCGTGGCCTCGCCCACCTCGGGGATCCCGAGCGCGTAGATGAAGCGGCGCAGGGTGGTCTGCTTGCTCCGCTCGATCGCCTCGAGCAGGTTCTTCGCGCTCTTCTCCCCCATGCGCTCGAGCCTGGAGAGCTGCGCGAGGTCGAGCCCGTAGAGGCCGACGACCGTCTTCACCAGCCCCGTCTCGACCATCGCCTCGCACAGCTTGTCGCCCAGGCCGTCGATGTCCATCGCGGTGCGGGTGGCGAAGTGGCGCAGCCGGCCAGCGAGCTTCGCCGGGCAGTGCTTGCCGGTGCAGCGCGCGATGGCGCCGTCCTCTTCTGTTTTTCTGGTCGCTCCGCCTTGGCCCAGGTCCTCGCTGTGCTCCGGTCCTGGCTTGTCCAGCGTTCCGCTGGACCGGCTCCGCTCCTTCTTCACCGGCGACTGGCAGATGGGGCACTCGGTGGGGAAGACGAACTCCTTCTCCTGGCCGGTGCGCTTGGCGGTGATCACCTTGACGATCTCGGGGATCACGTCGCCCGCCCGGCGCACGAAGACCCAGTCGCCGATGCGCACGTCCTTGCGGCGCAACTCCTGCTCGTTGTGCAGGGTGGCGCGGCTCACCGTGACGCCGCCGACGAACACGGGCCGCAGGTTGGCCACCGGGGTGATGGCGCCGGTGCGGCCGACCTGCACCACGATCTCGTCGACGTGGGCCTCCATCTCCTCGGGGGGGAACTTGAAGGCGATCGCCCAGCGCGGCGTCTTCGACACCTGGCCCAGGCGGTTGCGCGCGTCGGTGGAGTCGACCTTCACCACCAGCCCGTCGATCTCGTAGGGCAGGGCGTGCCGATCGGCGAGCAGTGACTGGTATTCCTTCATCACGCCCTCGAGGCCCTTCACCACCGAGCGCCGGGGGTTGACCGGCAGCCCGATCTTCTCGAGGTAGTCGAGCTTCTCCTGGTGAGACGCGAAGGTCTTTCCTTCGACCACGCCCACTTCATAGAGGTAGACAGACAGCGGGCGAGACGCGGTGATCTTCGAGTCGAGCTGGCGCAGCGAACCGGCCGCCGAGTTGCGAGGGTTCACGAAGGCCTCTTCCCCGCGCTCGAGCAGCTCCTCGTTCATGCGCTTGAAGTCTTTGCTCTTGATGAACACCTCGCCGCGCACCTCGAGCAGCTTCGGCAACGCCTTGCCCTCGAGCGTAAGGGTGAGGTTCTTGATGGTCTTGAGGTTCTGGGTGACGTCCTCGCCGATGGTCCCGTCGCCGCGGGTGCTGCCCTGCACGAACTTGCCGTGCTCGAACACCAGCTCGATGGCGAGCCCGTCCATCTTCGGCTCGCAGGTGTAGGTGACGGCCTCGAGGCCCAGCGACTTGCGCACCCGGTCGTCGAACTCGACGAACTCGGCCTCGTCGAAGACGTTGCCCAGCGAGAGCATCTGCTGCCGGTGGGTCACCTTGGAGAACTTCTCCAGCACCGCGCCGCCGACCCGCTGGGAGGGGGAATCGGGGGTCACCAGTTCAGGGTGCTCGGCCTCGAGGGCGAGCAGCTCGTTCATCAGCGCGTCGTAGGTGGCGTCCGACACCTCGGGGGCGTCGAGCGTGTAGTACTGGCGGTTGTGGTGGGCCAACTCGGTGCGCAGGCTCTGGAGGCGCTCGGCGGGATTCACGCAGCCGGATCAAGCCGAAGCCCCCTGTCCGTGCCAGCACCTTTTGCGCGTCCCTCGACTTCGCTCCTAAGGATGAACGGGCCCTCACCTGTCTTGCTTGACTTGCCCGGAAGCCGCCCGTACCTTGCCTTCGCTGTCGCGGTCAGGCGCCCACGTCGGGCGCCAGACCTCAACCCCCACAAGACCCCTTCGCAGCCTCGAAGTTTCAGGCAGCCGCTGCGACCCCCTGATCTCCCATGGCTCGCGTTCGCTCCAAGTCCGACTCTGACGAATCCTCCAAGAAGCGCCGCCCGGCCCGTGAAGAGGAGAAGCCCAAGAAGCGCCCGGTGAAGAAGGCGGCCGAAGAAGAGCCCGCCGCCGCCGAGCTCGAAGAGCTTCGCCCGTCTGCCGAAACAGCCTCGGGGGCCGCCGAAGAGCGGGAAGAGCGCCCTGACGCAGACGACGAGGACCGGCCCAAGCCCGTGCTCACGCCGATGAACCGCGCGGTGCGCGACGACGAGCTGCAGGAAGCGCGCATCTCCGGCGAGGCCGCGGTCAGCGAGAGCCAGGCCGAGGCGGAAGCCACCGAGGGCACCGGCGAGCACAAGCAGCTGCAGGTGCTCAAGCTCACCGACCTCAAGCGGATGAAGATCACCGAGCTGACCAAGATGGCTCACAACCTGGGCATCGAGAGCACCCAGGGGCTCAAGAAGCAGGAGTTGCTGGTCGCGATCCTCTCGAACGTCACCGAGAAGCGCTACGAGGTGCAGGCCGAAGGCGTGATGGAGATGATGTCTGACGGCTACGGGTTCCTCCGCAGCGCAGACTCCGACTACCAGCCCAGCCCCGACGACATCTACGTGTCACCCAGCCAGGTGCGCCGCTTCACCCTGCGCCCCGGCGACACCATCACCGGCCCCATTCGCCAGCCGCGCGAGGGCGAGCGGTACTTCGCGCTCCAGCGCGTCGAGAAGATCAACTTCAGCGACCCCTTCAGCGACGAGGTGAAGGAGCGCATTCTCTTCGACAACCTCACCGCGCTCTACCCGACCAAGAAGCTCCACCTCGAGCACGATGCGGGGGACTTCACCACCCGCATCATCGACATGTTCTGTCCCATCGGCCTGGGGCAGCGCTGCCTGATCGTCGCGCCTCCCAAGGCCGGCAAGACGGTGATGCTGCAGAACATCGCGCACGCGATCTCGAAGAACCACCCGGAGATCCACCTCATCGTGTTGCTCGTCGACGAGCGCCCCGAAGAGGTCACCGACATGCAGCGCAGCGTGCGCGGCGAGGTCGTCAGCTCGACCTTCGACGAGCCGGCCACCCGGCACGTGCAGGTCGCAGAGATGGTGATCGACAAGGCCAAGCGGCTGGCAGAACAGAAGAAGGACGTCTGCATTCTGCTCGACTCGATCACCCGCCTGGCGCGCGCCTACAACACCGTGGTGCCGCCCTCGGGGAAGATCCTCTCGGGTGGTGTCGACGCCAACGCGCTGCACCGGCCCAAGCGCTTCTTCGGCGCGGCCCGCAACATCGAAGAGGGCGGCTCGCTCACCATCATCGGCACCGCGCTCATCGACACCGGCAGCCGCATGGACGAGGTGATCTTCGAGGAGTTCAAGGGCACCGGTAACTCGGAGATCGTGCTCGACCGCAAGCTCTTCGAGAAGCGCATCTTCCCCTGCATGGACATCAACAAGTCGGGCACGCGCAAGGAAGAGCTGCTGCTCACCCCCGCGGACCTCGTGCGCATCACGGCGCTGCGGCAGGTGCTGCACCCGTTCACGCCCATCGACGCGATGGAGTTCGTGCTCAAGCACATGCGCCCGACCAAGGGGAACCTCGAGTTCCTGGGTGGCATGAACCGGTGAGAAGGCTCAGCCCGCTCGCGGTCCTGTTCCTGCTGCTGGGCGGCTGCGGGGCGTTCTTCGAGGAGCCCTTGCCCGATGCGGGAGGCCGGGCCTGCGTGCAGGATTCCGAGTGCGTGCCCAACGACTGCTGCGGCCAGGGGACGGCGGCCGTCCACGTGTCGGACGGTCCCAGCTGCGCCCAGGTGAGCTGCACTGGCACGTGTCCTTTGGCCCAGGTGCGGTGCGGCTGTGGGGTGCCGCTGTGCCGCGATTCCCGCTGCACGGTGGCGGTGGCGACCGACCCCTCGTGCCAATGAAGCTCCAGCGGTGGATCGGGCCTCGAGGCTGGGCTACATGCCGACCCCCTGATGAACCGGATTCTCGCCGTCCTCGCGTTGGCTTGCGCGCTGTGTGCTCTCTTCGGCTGCCCCACCAACCGCGTCCCCCCGCTGCCTGCAGATGCAGGTACGGCGGACTACGTCGGTCGCGCGTGCAACGTCGACGCGGAGTGCGGTTCGCTGCGCTGCGACAAGATTCGCCGCCAGTGCATCTGCCTGTCGGACTTGAGCTGCGCCTCGAGTGATCCGTTCGCGGCCCCGCGCTTCTGCAACAACTACACGGGCCTGTGCGTCACCGAGATCACCGGCTGCAAGTCGAACGCGGAGTGCTCGGCCACCGAGTTCTGCGACGCCTCGACCCGCTCCTGCCGGCCGCTCAAGAGCTTCTGCCAGAACTGCGTCAACGACCTGGAGTGCGGCGGCACCGGCGACAACTGCCTGCTCGACGCCACGCTCAACCGGAAGTTCTGCGGCACCGCGTGCACCGTGAACACCGACTGCGCGCGCGGCGCGACCTGCCAGGACAAGGACGGCGTCAAGCAGTGCTGGCCCGATCGCACCAGCACCGGGCAGCCCGCCACCTGCAACAACTTCGCGGGCTGCGTGCCCGATTCGTTGCGCACCTGCAACGAGACGACCGACTGCGGCGACTTGAGCCAGCGCTGCGATCCGGCGCAGGGCAAGTGCGTCTCGGCGCTCCAGGTCTGCCCTTTCGGCACCACCTGCGATCCACGGCTCAAGCTGTGCGTCGCCGAGTGCGTGCAGGACGTCGATTGCGGCAGCACCACCCTGCGCTGCGTGAACCGGGTGTGCGAGCCGGTGAGCGAGTGCCGGGCCGACACCGACTGCCCCATCAACAAGAGCTGCGCCATCTCTCCGGGAGCCACCGTGGGGGAGTGCAGGGTGTCCTGCGGGGCGGACACCGAGTGCCCGCTGGGTCAGATCTGTCTGAGCGCCGGTGGAAGGGCCTCGTGCCAGGTGGGCTGCGCCACCAACGCCGGCTGCGCGCTGGATCAACGCTGCAACCCCAGCACCCGCAAGTGCGAGGGGCCGATGGTCGGCGCCGATCGCATCTGCCAGGGCACGAGCGCCTGCCGCACCTGCGAGCTGTGCAACGGGGTGACGAGCGTCTGCGGCTCGGCGCTGGTGGCGTTCCCGCACTGCCAGCCCTGCGGCTCGTCGACCGAGTGCGCGGGTGGGACGTGCGTGGCGCTGCCGGTGGCGTTGCCTGACGGCGGCGCGGGCATCGGCCAGAGCGTCTGTGCGCGCTTCTGCGGCCCCGGCCAGCAGGAATGTCCGCAAGGGTTTGCCTGCCTGACGTTGACCACCGGAATGCAGGCGTGCGTTCCTTCAGATCGCAGCTGCACCGGAAAGTGCCCATGATTCGCTGGCTCGCCGCAGTTCCCGCAGTGCTCGTGTGCCTTTTCCTGGCCTGTCCCGGAGAGGAGAAGCGCGAGGTCTGCGGCGACGGCCTCGACAACGACGGCAACGGGCTGATCGACTGCTTCGATCGTGACTGCCTGGGCCAGCCGGCCTGCATTCCGCCGGACTACGGCCTGTGCTCGAAGTGCTCGCAGCCCTGCACCACGCAGGTGTCCTGCGTGACCAGCTACATGGACGAGCGGCCGATTCCGCTCTGCGTCGACGGGCACTGCACCGCGCTGCAGAAGTTCATTCAGCCGCGCGTCGAGCTCAACACCTCGATGTACTGGCAGGGGCTGTCGGTCTCGCCGCAGTCGGCCTCGACGCGCTTCATCAAGAAGATCGCCAACGACGGCTCGGCGGTGACCTGCGCGACGGTGTCGTCGATCGCCAGCGACCGCACCGCGTCGGGCGCCATCGAGGCGAGTGGAACCCTGGTCATCCAGGGGCTCGACGTCACCCGGGTGACCAACCCGATGCTGGGGCAGGGCATCAGCTACGCGTTCGTGAACACGCAGACGGGCGGCGACTACCTGATCTGGACGGAGCTGTGGGGCGGGCCTCCTGACTCGACCACCAAGCTCCCCACGGGGCGCCGGTTTGGCTACGGCTGCTACGAGACCCTGCCCACGGTGGCGCCGCTGGTGCCCGAGGACAACTGTCCCTCGACGACGTCGGACGCAGGCACCTGCCGGGTGTTCCGGCTGCTGATGCCTCCTCCGGAGATGTGAGCCTCAACTCCAGGCGAGGCGGGAGCGCTGGCCCCAGTATTCGTCGGGCGCCATCGCCAGGCCGCTGACGTCGACCGGCGCGAGGCGGGTCGCGACCAGGTTCGAGCGCAGCTGCTTCACCGTGGCGGCGCCCGACAGCACCACGTCGAGGAACGGCTGCGCGAGGGCGACGGCCAGCGCGAGGGCGTCGGGCGCGGCGTTGGCGGCCCGGGCCACCGCCACCCACTGGGGAAGCTGACCCCGAATCGTGAGCCGGCCGTTCGCCACCCCTTCCTTGCCGATGGTTCGCAGGCCGCGCGCCCTGGCCCGGGCGAGGGCCGGCCCCGCGGAGGGCTCGAGCACGTTCCAGGTCGCCTGCACCCAATCGAAGAGCCGCCGCCCGCCGCGCTCGAGGCCGATGGCGGTGTCGATGATCTCCGACTGGTGCGGCCCGGTGACGGAGAGGCCCATCGGGGTCCCTTCGTCACGCAGGCGCTCAAGGCGATCGAGCACGGCGACGTCGAAGAGCACGCCGCTCTCGAGCGTGGCCGAGTGCACCTGGTAGAGGCCCAGCGCGTCGCCCAGGATCGACTTGCTCTCGGCCCACTGCTTGTCCAGGTGGGCCAGCGAGTGGTCCTTCACCTCGTGCACCTCGGCGTTCGGCTGCCAGTCGGCGGTGTAGCGGTAGCCCCACTTCGAGGAGACGACCACGTCTTCGCGCCCGCGCGAGGTGAGCCACGAGCGCACGAAGGACTCCGCGCGGCCGTAGCTGCGCGCGACATCGAGGTGACGGATGCCGCCGGAATACGCGGCGTCGAGCACCGCGTGGGCCTGGGCCTGCATGGCCTCGGGCGAGGTGGAGGCGAAGTCGTCGTGGTGCTGCAGCGTCATGTACCCCGGGCGTCCGAGTGCCGCGAGGCCGAGTCCGAGAACGGCCATGCGTGCTCCTGTGCTCTCTGTGGGGCGCTTTCGCAACTCCTCGCGCCGCGACCCTTCAGCGGCTCAGGGCTCGCGGGTGAGGATCTCGGCGCCGGTCTCGGTGACCAGGATGGTGTGCTCGAACTGAGCGGTGCGCTTCAGATCGCGCGTCACGGCGGTCCAGTCGTCGTCCCAGGTGGTCTCTTCCCAGGTGCCCATGGCGATCATCGGCTCGATGGTGAAGGTCATGCCGACCTCCATCTTGGTGGTCGAGCGGGCGTCGAAGTAGTGGGGGATCTGCAGGGGCGCGTGGAAGGTCTCGGAGATGCCGTGGCCGCAATACGCGCGCACCACCCCGTAGCCGTACTGGTCCGCGTGCTGCTCGATGTTCCGGCCGATGTCGCTGATGGGCCGCCCCGGCTTGACCGCCTCGATGCCCTTCATCAGGCACTCGTGGGTGACGCGCACCAACTGCCTGGACTCTTCATCGACGTCGCCGACGAAGAAGGTGGCGTTGCAGTCGCCGTGAACGCCGTCGAGGAAGATGGTGACGTCGAGGTTGACGATGTCGCCGTCGAGCAGCTTTCGATCGTCGGGGATGCCGTGACAGATGACCTCGTTGACCGAGGTGCACACCGACTTGGGGAAGCCCCGGTAGTTGAGGGGGCTGGGGTAGCCGCCTTCCTTGATGGTGAGCTCGTGCACGTAGGCGTCGATGTCGTCGGTGGTGATGCCCGGCTTCACGAACGCGCCCGCCAGGCGGAGGATGCGCGAGGCGGCGAGGCCGGCAGAGCGCATGCGGACGACTTCCTCGGGGGTGCGCACGGTGCGGCCGGTGCCGCGCGAGGGCTGGCCCGTCTTCCAGTAGTCGGGCTTGGGAATGGCGTCGGGCACCGAGCGCATGGGCGAGACGCGGCCCGGGCGGACGCGGTTCTCCTCGAGGCGCTTGCGCTCGATCTTCGAGAACTCGGCGTCGGGTTCCTGGTGACACTTCTTGTACTTCTTGCCGCTGCCGCACCAGCAGGGGTCGTTGGGCCGGGGCAGCTTGTTGGGCGGCCGGGCAAGCGCGGCGCTGGCGGCGGGGCTGGTGGGCAGGTTCACGGCGGGGGGCCTTTGGCGAAGAATAATCGTTCAGTGCGATCGAGCACGTCCAGCAGGTGGGGCCGGGTGACGCGCCCTTCCGTCGCTTCTGCCAGACCGAGGAGCTGCTCGGCCATGAAGCGCGAGAGGAACAACAACATGCCCCTGTCCTTAGCGCCCAGGCCCGTCCCCATCCACCGCTGGTTGCGCAGGTAATCGTCGCTTTGGGCCAGCTCGCGGCCCAGATCGAAGCGGGTGAGCACGAAGGCCTCGCGGTAGAGCCGTGGGTCGGGCGGGAGCGGCGACTCAGCGAGCAAGTCCGCCAGCTTGCGCCCGGTCTGGGGATCGAAGTCTTCGACGTGGGGGGGCCAGGCGGCCAGATCCTTCGCGAAGATCTTCGCCACCTCCTCCAGCAAGTGGGTGAGCAGGGGAATCGGCTTCTGGTCGAGGACGAGGTCCCACTTGCTGGGCTGCACGCGGGGCGTCTTATAACGGTTAGCGCAGGTTGATGAGGCGCTTGGACTTCGGCTCGGCGGGCACGGGCAGGCCGTAGCCGGTGAAGAGCTCGCGGCGGACCACCTGGTAGACGGTGCGGCTGGTGAGGAACTCGCGGTGAACGACGTCCGCGATCTCGATGTTGTGCAGGTCCTGCCCCTGCTCGCCCGTGCCCTCGAGGATGCAGGTCGGGAAGGGGTTGACCTTGTCGGCCTTCGAGAAGACCGAGGTCATGCGCACGTCGCGCGGGAAGGCGCCCATCTTCAGCCGGCGAATGAAGGGCGACATCGGCGTGAGCTGCCAGATGCTGCGCGAGATGAGCCCATAGGCGGCGATGCCGAAGTAGGCCGAAGGGGAGCCGTTGTGCGGCGTGCCCAGGGTGATCACGTTGCGAACGCGGCGATCACCGCCGAGCCGCTTGACGTAATACGAGCCGATCAGCCCGCCCTTGGAGTGGCCCACGATGGAGAGCGGGCCCATCATCGGGTAGCGAAGGTAGAGCCGCTCGACCTTCTCTCGCAGCCGCTCGGCGAGCACGTCGATCGCGTCGGTGTTGAAGGCCTGCTTCCAGCCGCCGAGGTTCATGCTCCACACGCAGAACTGATCGCGCCGCAGGCGGTGCTCGAGGATCTCGAAGCTCTGGCGGGTGGACATGAAGCCGTACAGCATCAGCACCGGGCGCGGGCAGTTGGTGAAGTCGGTGCGACGCACGATCTGGTTGGTGCTGCGATCGAAGTCGACGTAGCCCTTGAGGTAGCGCAGCGTGCGCTTGAGCTGCCGAAGCTTCACGTCCAACATCGACATCGCGACCCCACCGGCGTGGCCCTGCCTCGAGGTTAATCGGCTCGGCGCCGCTCCGCGATTCGGGTCAGGGCTCCCACATGTGGGACGGGGTGAGCCCACTTCGCGCTCGACTGGCCGGGTCTTTCTCGACACGCTCGCGGGCCCCGATGGACGTCGACGACTCCGCTTTCGTAACCCTGGAGCGACGCCGGAAGGTGCTCGTGATCGCGTCGGGCGCCATGCGTGAGGCCCTCACCGAGCAGCTGCGGGCGGAAGGCTTCGAGGTGCGCGACTCGGACGACGCGCTCGGGGTGGTGGAGCTGGCCCGGCAGTGGAAGCCCGACCTGGTGCTGGTGGAGGAGCACCTGCCCACCCGGACCGGGCGGCAGGTGGTGCTCTCGTTGCGCGCCAGCGGCGACACCTTCAAGCAGCCGGTGGCGGGGGTGCTGACGGACCTCTCGGTGCCCAACGTGCTGCGCTGGCTCAGGGTGGGTGCCACCGACATCTGGCGCTTTCCCTTCACCCGCGACGTGCCGACGCGCACGCGGGCGCTGATCGACGAGTGCGATCGCTCGCAGGTGCAGCTGGGCTTCATGCGCGTGCGCATGTTGGCCTGGGCGGGGCGCGCGAAGCTGACGGGCACGGTGACGACGTACCCCGGCACGCCGTTCGAAGGCCGCGCCTGCTTTCGAGAGGGCGAGCTGCAGCGGGCCCAGTTCGGTGCGCAGTCCGGAGAGCGCGCGCTCGATCAACTGCTGGAGCTCGAGGACGGCGCGGTGCTCTGGGAAGAGAGCCCGGTGACCGAGTCGACGGCGCAGGCCGTTCAGGCGACCGGGTACAGGCCGCGCGTGCTGCTGGTGGAAGACGATCCTTCGTTGTCCAGGCTGCTCACCAGGCAGCTGGGGCTGGCGGGCTACGTGGTGGAGGCCGCGTTCGACGGGCAGGCGGGGCTGCAGCTGGCCTCCCAGCGGCCGTGGGACATCGTGGTGGCCGATCTCGATCTGCCGCGGCTCGATGGCTGGGGGCTCTTGCGGGCGCTGCGGGCTGACGTGACGCTCCGGGAGATCGCGGTGATGATCCTGTCGGCGCACGACGAGACCGTGGAGACCCTCAAGGCCGCGCGCTCGGGTGCCCGCGCGTACCTGAAGAAGTCCGGCCGCGCGATGCAGCTGCGCGATGCCCTGGCGCTGCTCGCCGCCCCACGCATGGGGGTGTGGAACGAGCTCGCCGCGCGCCGGGAGGTGGCGGTCGACCTGCGCTCCGTGGGCGCGTTCTGGTTGTTGCGAGGGCTGGCCGAGCTCGACTGCCAGGGCCGGCTCGAGCTGGAAGACGCGCTGGGGCGCTACGAGCTCAAGGTGTCCCAGGGGCAGCTGGCCGGGGTGGCGGCGCAAGTCGGCAGCTTCCGCTCGCAGGGGCGCGAGGCGCTGGAGGCGCTGTTGATCAGCCGGGGCGTGGGCCGCTTCATCTTCGAGCCGGTCGAGCTGCCGAAGACCGCCCGCTGGCTCTACGAGGTGCTCGACGAGAGCAGCGAGGTCCTCCGCAAGGCAGAGGCGGTCAAGCTCCACGACGCCGCCACGCACCCGTACCGGCTCTCCCTGAACGAGGAGCTGGCGGGCCTGTTCGCGCGGGTGGCGACGGTGAGCGAACTCAAGGTGCTCGACGCGGTGCGCGGGGCTCCTGACAGCCTTGAGCTGCTGGCGAAGAGCACGGGGCTCCCGCTGGGCGAGGTGGAGCCGGCGCTGGCCGAGTTGGTGCGCAGGGGCGTGCTGGTGACGGAGGGCTGAGATTGCTTCCTTCGCGCGGGCGTGTTTCTCAAGGACCGTGGACGACTTCCTCGAAGACCTGAACCCGCCCCAGCGCGACGCGGTGTTGCACCAGCAGGGGCCCCTGCTCGTGTTGGCAGGTGCGGGCTCGGGCAAGACGCGGGTGATCACCCGGCGCATCGCGTCGCTGGTGCGCGATCGCAAGGTGCCGGCCTGGCGGATCCTCGCGGTGACCTTCACCAACAAGGCGGCGCGCGAGATGCGTGAGCGCCTCGAGCACCTGCTGGGCCCGCTGGCGCAGGGCCTGACGGTGAGCACGTTCCATTCCGCCTCGGCGCTCATCTTGCGCCGGGAAGCGGAGAACGTCGGGCTCGAGCGGAACTTCGTCATCTACGACGACGGCGATCAGCTGCAGGTGGTGCGGCGCGCGATTCGCGAGGTGGGCATCGACGTGGCCTCGGTGACGCCGCGCGAGATCCTCTCGAAGATCGACGCAGAGAAGAACCAGGGCCGCCTGCCGGACCAGATGGAGCCGGGCGCGGATCCCAAGCAGCAGGTGGTGCAGCGGGTGTACCGCAGGTACCAGGCGTACCTGCGCTCGGCGAACGCGGTCGACTTCGGCGATCTGCTGCTGCTGCTGGTGGAGTTGCTGCGCAGCAACGAAGAGGTGCGCAAGCGCTACAGCGGCCGCTTCCAGCATGTGCTGGTCGACGAGTTCCAGGACACGAACCCCGTGCAGTACGCGCTGCTCAAGCTGCTGGCGCCGCCCGCGCCGGGGCCCGCGAACCTGGTGGTGGTGGGCGACGACGATCAGAGCATCTACCGCTGGCGCGGCGCCGAGGTGGACAACATCCTCGGGTTTCCCACCGAGTACCCGGGCTGCAAGGTGGTGAAGCTCGAGCAGAACTACCGGTCGGATCAGACGATCCTCGAGGCGGCTCACGCGGTGATCAGCCGCAACAAGCGGCGCATGGACAAGAAGTTGTGGAGCTCGCGCGCGAAGGGCGAGTCGCTGGGGCTCATCGTCGCGCGGGATGAACGCGGTGAAGCG
>VFKJ01000374.1 GCA_009885595.1 Myxococcales bacterium
CGGTTCGGCTGGCGTCTGCGACGTCGAGGAGTCCTGCTCGGGGAGCTCGGCGGCGTGTCCCGCCGACGGCTTCCTTCCCATCAGCTCGGTCTGCCGCGGTTCGGCTGGCGTCTGCGACGTCGAGGAGTCCTGCTCGGGGAACTCGGCGGCGTGCCCGCGCGACGAGTTCCTCTCCTTGAGCACGGCCTGCCGGAGCGCAGCAGGGGTGTGCGACGTCGAGGAGCTCTGCAGCGGAAGCGCCGCCAGCTGTCCTGGCGACGGCTTTCTCGCTGCGAGCTCGGTGTGCCGTTCCTCGGCGGGCGCGTGCGATCGAGAGGACTCGTGCACCGGAAGGTCCGCGGAGTGCCCCTCCGACGTCTTCCTTCCAGAGAGCTCCGTCTGTCGCTCACCAGCCGGCACGTGTGACGCCGAGGAGTCATGCACCGGCCACTCCGCGAGCTGCCCGGGGGACGGTTTCCTCTCGGCGAGCACGGTGTGCCGCGCCTCCGCCGGCGTGTGCGACGTGGTGGAGTGGTGCACCGGCAGCGCGCCCGCGTGCCCGGGGGACACCTTCAAGCCCTCCAGCTTCGTCTGCCGGGCGTCGGCCGACGGGTGTGACGCGAGCGAGACGTGCCCGGGCAGCTCGGCGCGGTGTCCCACCGACGGCTTCAGCGCCGCGGGCTCGACCTGCTCGATGAACGGAGGCAACGCCTGCGACGGCGCCGGCGCGTGCGTCGCCTGCGCCAACCTCTGCCAGCAACAAACGCAGTGCGCGGGCTCGGCCACCACCCGCATCAGCGGCACGGTGTACATGCCCAACGGCACCGACCCGCTTCCCAACACCCTGGTCTACGTGCCCAACGGGCCGCTGCAGCCGCTCACGAATGGGGTGCAGAGCTGCCAGCCGTGCAGCGCGCTGGTCACGGGCGCGCCGTTGGTGAGCGCGGTGACGGACTTCGCCGGCCACTTCACCTTGAGCAACATGCCGGTGGGCACGCACATCCCGCTGGTGATCCAGAACGGGAAGTGGCGGCGCCAGTTCGATCTGCCCAACGTCCCCGCCTGCGTGGACACCGCGGTGACGCAGCAGCTGCGAATGCCTGCCAATCAGACGGAAGGCGACATGCCGAAGATCGCCATCGTCAGCGGCGGGTTTGCCGCGCTCGAGTGCGTGCTGCTGAAGATGGGCATCTCTGCCACGGAGTTCGGCAACGGCAGCGCCACCAGCACCCGCCGGGTGCAGTTCTACCTCTCCGAGGGAAACCCCGGCGCGCACTACGACAGCAACACGCCGCTGGAGAGCGAGCTGTGGGGCACGCAGGCGGCGCTGAACCAGTACGACCAGGTGTTCTTCGGGTGCGAAGGCAGCCTCTTCCCCCGCACTCAGGCGGCGCAGCAGACCGTGCTGCAGTACGCGAACACGGGCGGCCAGCTGATGATCAATCACTACGAGCTCGAGTGGCTGCGCATCCAACCGTTCTGGGGCACCGCGAACTGGAACGTGGGGCAGCCCGAGGTCTTCGACAGCGACCCGGAGCCCGCGTTCATCGACACCAGCTTCCCCAGGGGCCAGCTGCTGTCGGAGTGGCTGCAGCTGACCAACCCCTCGGGCGTGCCGGGGCAGGTTCCGCTCTACATGCTCTACGCGGACTTCGACGGGGTGGTGGCGCCTTCGCAGTTGTGGATGAGCCTCCACGACTCGCACCATACGAACCCGGTGCCCATGCAGTACACCTTCGACACGCCCGTGGGCCTGCCGCCGGCTCAGCAGTGCGGGCGGGTGATGTACAACGGGTTCCACACGATGGAGCGCTTCCCCGGCGGCACGCTCTTCCCCTCGGCGTGCAGCAGCTCGCCCTTGCGGGCCGACGAGCGCCTGATGGAGTTCATGCTCTTCGATCAGGGCTCGTGCCGCTGAGCAGTCGCCACCGTGCCCAGCTCGGCCTGTGAGAGACCGACCGAGCTCCACATCGCCAGCCACGGTCCGTCTTCGCCGTCGAACAGGTACTCGTGGAGCAGCCGCACCGGCTCGTACGTCTCGTCCCCGCGCTCGAGCCGCAGCGGCTTGCCCAGCTCGTTGACCAGGGTGAAGCCGGCGTCGAGCAGCAGCGCGACGATCACGTCGGACCAACTGGCCGCGGCCAGCAGCAGGAGTCGATCGTCGGTGAGCGCGCCGAAGGTTCGGCCGTGGAGCTGTTGCAGCAGCTCCAGCACGGGGCCGCGATCTCGGGGGAGGGTGGCCGGGGTGTGGCCCACGAAGCCGGGCGCGAGAACCGAGGCGCGCTCGCGGTACACGCGCTCCAGCACGCCGCCCGCGTCTTCCCAGCGCACGCGCTTGAGCGCAGCGCCCTTCACCCAGCGCTCCACCATCAACATCTCCAGCTCGGGCCGGTGCGTGAGCAGCTCGTACGCGTCACCTTCCACGCTGGAGTTCGTGCGCGGCGGCTTGAGCCCCAGGCTCTTCGCGTGGGCGACCCGCACGGTGAGGGGCGGGTGCGAATCGAGGGCGTGCTCGGGCTCCTCGTCGAGGGTGGCGCTGACGCGCTCGAGGTGCCGCGCGACGGTGGGCGAGTCGAGGAAGCGCGACAGCCCGGGGCCGATGGGCGGCAGGTAGCCCTGCTGCAGCAGCGGCACCACCTCGCGCTGCATGTAGTTGTCGAACGCGACGCTGGCGGCGCGGACCTTCTGGAGAGAGCGCGTGAGCACCGCCACGCCCTCGAGCTGCGCGGCGAGCGCGTCGGCGGCGAGCTCCTGGGCGCGGCTGAGCGCGAGGGTGAAGTGCAGGTAAAAGTGGCCGAAGCGCACGAAGGGCCAGCGCACCACCAGGAAGAGGACGGTGAGGCCGGGGAGATCACTCGAGGCCGAGAGGTCGGAAGCGCCTGCGAGCCCTTCCACCACGTCGTGCACCGAGGCGCGCACACGGTAGAGCCAGTGGCCGATGCGGGTGTCGCCCCCGGCGAAGTGACCGAACTCGTGCGCGAGCACCGAGCGCAGCTCGGCCAGCGAGAGGCAGTGCAGCAGGGGGAGCCCCAGGCCCAGCACGCGGGTGGTGCCCACGCCCAGCACCCCGCCCACGTCGGCGACGAAGGCGTTGACGTCGGGCGCGAGGTACACGTGGCGAGGGCCCTTCACACCGCAGCGCGCGGCGACGCGGTCGATCTCCTTGAAGAGGGCAGGGTGCAGCTCGCGCTTGAGCTCGGGTCCCGGCGGCTTGAAGCGCTGCACCCGGGGGAAGAGCGCCCAGCCCACCACCCCGGCGATCGCGAACAGGCCGATCACCAGGATGCCGCCGAAGATGAGGCTGCCGCCGCGGCCGTGGCGCATCACGAAGTCGCCGACGATCGCTCCTCCCCAGATCAGCGCGACCACGAGGCCGCTCGAGCCCACGAAGAAGCCGAAGCCCATCACGAGCGCGGCGACGGCACGGGCGGTCTTGAACCTCCCTCTCCCCGGCGGGGGAGAGGGTTGGGGTGAGGGGCTCACGCCTTCAGACCCTTACGCTCGGCGAGCCAGAC
>VFKJ01000178.1 GCA_009885595.1 Myxococcales bacterium
GCTGCCCGGCTTGACCGTGAAGAGCATCTCCACCCGCTGGGGGAACACGTCGGTCACGTAGCCCACGTCGATCTGATCGAGCTGGTTCATGGTGTCGCCGACCTTGAGCACGTCGCGGAAGTCCTTCACGTGCACGACGAACGTTCCCCGGCCGCGCCGCGCGGTCGCCGTGGCCGCGAAATGCCCGGTCAGCACCTCGATGAACTCGCCGTTGCTGGGCCGCGACTGGATGTGCCACTCGAAGTTGACGTCGTCGACGCGGGTGATCACCACCTGCACCTGGCGGCCCGGGTTGTTGGAGTCCGAGAAGGGACCCCAGGTGCGCGAGTCGGTGGTGCGGCTGGTCGGAGGCGCGAGGCGCACCTGGTCCACCACGCTGAGGATGAGATCGAGCAGGCCGTTGTAGTCGCTGGCCGCCTTGCGGGTCGCCGCGTACGCGTTCGAGGGATCTCCCACCACCAGGCCATCGCGCCGGGTCCCCACGCCCTCGAGCGGCTGGGTGGTCGCCGCCGGCACCTTCGAGCGCAGATCGTCGCGCCGGGGCAGGGCGTTGGCGAAGGTGAGGTCGGCGTTCGACCAGTTCCCACCACAACCGGCCAGCAACAGCACACTGAAGAGAAGTGAGCGCATGGGTCAGTCCTTGAATTCGTAGTCGAGCAGGGCGCCGAAGTCGGCGCTGCCTAAGTTGCGCGTCTCATCGACGTTGTAGAGGAGGTAGTGCACGCGGGCGCGCGCGACGACCGAGATGCTCCTGCTGAGCCTGACCTTGAGGCCCGCGACGATGCCGGGGGTGAACGTCGAGTAGCTCTGCTTGGCGAGCGCGGTGTCGGTGAACTCGCGCGACATGATGTTGAAGCTCAGGTGCAGCCCCGCGAACGGGATGAAGCGCTCGCTCTGGAACCACTCGTAGAAGAGCGCCGCTCCGAAGGTGATGAGCGAGTAGTTGTACGCGACGGGATCGAACAACTGGCCCGTCACCACGCCGGTGGTCCACCCGTAGCCGCCGTCGATCGAGAGCGCGAAGCCCCGGCCGAAGGTGTTGTGCATCGTCGCCTCGACCCCGAGCAGGGGCGCCGAGGGGAAGTAGCCGCCTGCGTTCGTCGGGCGATCGAAGACCGCCTGGTAGTTGCCGGTGGCCGAGAGGCTCCAGTGCCGGGAGTAGATCGAGCTGATGCCCGTGCCCTTCACCGGATCATCGGAGAACTTCGCGTTCTGCAGGCTCGACTCATCGAGGGTGGCGACCTGCCCGGTGGTGATCTCGATCGTGCCGATGCGCAGGCGATCGGCCAGCCGCCGCTTGACCGTGTACTGGCCCGGCGCGAGCGCGATCATTCGCTCGGCGTCGCCCTTCACCGTCTCGGCCACCACCACCCCGCGCCCGTCGATGAGGAAGTAGGGGCCCGTGGGCGCCGCGGCCGGAATGCGCAGGCCCTCGTGACGCTCGACCACGTCGGTGAGCACGAGGTCTCCGTTGCCCGCGAGATCGAAGCTGAAGGTCGGGTGCTGCGGACCCGCGGCGCTGTCGGCCGTGCTCGCCACCGTGCGCTCGTAGGCCCAGGCGTAGGCCTCTGACAGCGTCACCCGGCCATCGCCGCCGGAGTCGGCGCTCCCGAGGAGCCCGGTGGCGAGGTGGTAGGAGAAGTAGCTCGCGCCGATGAGGTCGGACTCCTGAGAGTCTTCGTCGGACGCCGAGGAGGTGAGGATCACCAGGCCCTTCGCCTGCCGGGTGGCGTCGGTCTCCACCTCGAAGGCCGGGGCGCGCCGCACCCCCTTGGTCCGCGTCACCGCCCCCGAACGGCAGGCGTCGAGGAAGGCCACCCGCATGTCCGCGGGGCCGGTCGCGAGGCGCGTCTTGAGCGACTCGAGCGGTAGCTTGGAAGAGCCCAGCCGCAGCGCGCCGTCCTTCGCGTGCCCGGAATAGTAGAAGAGCAGGGTGGTGCGCTCGCCGCGCGACTTCGCGTCGCGGATGCGGCGCTCGAGCTCGGTCAGCGCGGTGGTGAGGTCGTCGGCTGATTCGTCGAGCAGCAACATCGCGTCTTCGGGCTTGAGTCCGCCCAGGCGCAGGAAGACGTCGTGCAGGCGCTTGGCGTCGTCACGCGCGTAGAGGAGGGGCTTGGTGCCTTCGCCGCCTTCGTTCTGGCCGACGAAGACCGCGAAGCGATGAAGCGGGCCGGCTTCCTGGGCGAGGGAGGTGCTCGACGCGAGAAGCGCTGCGAGGAGGAGCAGCAGGCCCCTCACCCCGACCCTCTCCCCGCTTCGCAGGGAGAGGGAGAACATGTGTCGAAGAGAGGACCTCACGGCTTCACGAACGTGCGGTGTACCTGAACTCCACCCACTTCGAGCGCGCCCAATTTCGTCACGTCGCCCCCGGACGCCTTGAAGTGCTCCTGGAGCTGCGCCGCGACCGCGCCTGCCCCGATCGGCCCGTCCGACAGCACCACCACCAGGTGCTCGCGCCCCTTGCCGGTGAACTCGAACGACTCGGGCAGCCAGGTCTGCGCTTCGCCGGCGAGCTTCTCGGCGTAGATGGTCGACACCTCGCCCGCGTCGTCGATCGACAGCGCCAGCACGTACCGGTGTCCGCTCACCCCGATGCGGATCCGCTCGCCGCGCGCGAGCTGCTCGAGCTCGGCCGCTTCGCGCTGTCCCGACGAGCCCGCGATCACCAGGTCCACCGAAGCGCCACCCTTGAGCCGATTGCCCCCCGCGCCCTCCTCGAACACCTGCTTGCCCGCGAAGAACGCCACCAGGCAGGCAGCCAGGGCCACCAGCACGCCGACCATCGAGCTGCGCCGCGGCGCCGCGCGCTGCTGCCTGGCCGACCTCTCCACGCCGGCCACGAAGCGCTCGAACGGCACCTCGGCCTCGAAGGCCTTCTGTTCCTCTTGGAGCTTCGCCAGGCGCGCGTGGCACTCGACGCAGTCCTTCAGGTGACCTGCCACCGCCGGGTCCAGCGGCTCCTCCGCGAGGAACCGGCGCAGCGTCAGCTCACCTGCGTGCTTCATCGTCAGCGTGCTCATGACATTTCTCCAGCGAACGTCTGCCCGGTGGCGTCGGCGAAGGCCCGCAGCCGCTTGCGGATGGTGGGCACTGAGCGCTCCAGCACCACCGCCACCTCTTCCAACGTCAGATCGTCGACCCAGTAATGAATCACCGCCTGCTGGGTCTCGAGGTCGAACTTCGAGAGGCTCTTGCGCACGAGGTCTCTCGCTTCCAGGGCCGGCGCGCCCCCGTGGGCCTCGCCGCGCACCACCTGCATCGCCGCGTACTCTTCGTGCCACCCCGCGCCTGCGCTGCGAAGCACGTTGAGGCAGTGGTGGGTGGCGATCTTCATCAGCCAGGTGAGGGGCGAGGCCTCGGCGCGGAAGCTGCTTTCATTCACCATCGCGCGGGCGAAGACGTCCTGCATGGCGTCTTCTGCCGCGCTCCCGTCTCTCAAGATGAAGCGGCAGCGCCCGTACACCGCGCTGCCGTACTTCACGTACAACGACTGCAGCCACGCCCGGCCGGTCGACTTGCCTCCTTCGATGACCTGGAGCGCGGGCCGCATGGGGTGTGCTTACAACGAGGCGTACTCCGCCGTCGCGAACGCGCACACCGTCTCGGCGCCGTAGTTGAGCGAGGGGCTGTAGGACGCGTTCTGAAAGCGGCTCAGGAAGTCCGAGTCCCAGCACTCGTTGATGGTCACCGGCGCGGCGAGGTCGCCCCCGGAGAGCCGGGTGTCAGCGCGGCCGGCGCCCGTCTCGAGCCAGCGGCTCTTGATCTTCCCGCTCTCCAGCGCGGCGGTGGTGGCGACGAAGTCCTTCGCGAGCTGGAACTCGAACGCGCCGCCCTGGCCGGGGGTCGCCCAGTACCGGTACTGCGCGTCGAGCAGCGGGTCGGTGGTGCCGTGACGCACCTGCACGAAGTCCGCGTCGATCTGGGTGGTCGCCGTCGCCGAGGTGCGCGCGTAGGTGACCGTCACCGTGCCGAAGTTGTTCGCGTTCTCAGGCAGCTGGCGATCCTTGTCCCAGTCGATGAGGAAGCTGCCGGTGCCGAGGTTCGAGCCCAGGTTCACGTGGTTGCCCGAGAGCACCACCCGGTACGCCGCGTCAGCCTCGTTCTTGCCCTTGCCCTCGAGCGAGTAGGTGTAGGTGTCGGGCGCGGTGCGCACCACCGTGAGCTTCCAGGTGTTGGGCGAGAGCGGCTCGGTGTGCGGTCCCCAGGTGGCGGTGTCCGCGGAGGTGGTGGTGGCGGGGTGCTGAACGATCTTCTCCACCAGCGTCAGGGTCGCCGCGGTGCCGGTGTTCACGAAGACCGTCACCTGGCGGGTCAGCTTGTAGAAGTCCGACGTCTGGCCCTCGAGGCCGTCACGCCGGGTGCCCGTGCTCGTCAGGGGCTGGCTCGCCTTGGCGGGCAGCTTGAGGGCGACGTCGCCCGCCTGCGGAATGCCCTTGCGAAAGTCGTCGGCCTTGTCCACGCCGCACGCGCTCACCACCACCAGCATCGCTCCCAGCATCAGCTTCTTCATCGTGTGCTCCTGTCGAACAGCGGGTTCACCGAAATGGACACAGCCGCCCCCAGAAACAGAAAACCCCCCGGTTCGACGCGGCGTCATCGACCCGCCCATGGCGCGAACCCTCTTGCAGGCCGTAAAGGCGGAACTCGGGAACAAGTGACTTGGGAGAGATCCCGGCCTAAAAGCGCGGACCTGTTTTTTCCCTGTCCACCGTCGGCGGGGGATCTCTCTCGAGGAGCTCATGAAGCGATATTTCGGGATCATCGTGGCCGTTCTGGGTGTGTCGGCGGGCATCGTCTTCGCGATGCGCAAGTGGGACGCGAAGAACGCTGAGTCCGCGCGCGAGCTCAACATGGTCCGCATCCGCGCGGAGTACCTCGAGCGGGCGGCCTGGCTGCGCAACGTGCCGGACCAGAAGGCGTACATCGACGAGAACCAGACCTTCATGACCTGGTACTTCAAGGAGGTCACCGAGCACCTGAACAAGCACGGCGGCAACCGCGACTTCGACGACTACCTCAAGGAGCTC
The DNA here is from genome assembly GCA_009885595.1 of Myxococcales bacterium. Taxonomy (GTDB): domain Bacteria; phylum Myxococcota; class Myxococcia; order Myxococcales; family Myxococcaceae; genus Archangium_A. The sequence goes on from VFKJ01000178.1 coordinate 5,028, forward strand.
GACGAGCGCGCCGCCAAGGCGAAGAAGGACGACGACGGCACGGGCGCGGAGAAGAAGAAGGAGGTCTACGCCTACACGCGCAAGGTCTTCGACGTGCTCAAGAAGAAGGAGTACTCGCCCTGGTGGACCGCTACCAACCAGGGCATTCGCCTGGACATCGTCTCGGCCGACACCGGCCCCGATGGGCGCATTCACCTGCCGCTGGTGGTGTGGGGCCTGCCGCGCGACTCGCGCACCGACGACAAGAACATCACCCGCGTCACCGTCAACGCGGCCTTCAAGTTCAACTGGAAGCTCTACGACGAGAAGCAGAAGCTGGTCGCCGAGATCCCCGGCGAAGGTGGCCCGGACAGCCGCGTCGACTGGCCCGATCGCTTCGTGAAGTTCTTCCCGCCGATGGTGGTGCTCGGTCACTACGACATCGACAAGCTGCCGGCCGAGGTGAAGACCGCCGACATCGAGTGGACCATCTCCGCGCGCAGCCCCACGGGCGGCGACATCATGGCGACCTTCTCGTGGAAGGGTGACGTGCCTGCCGCCTGGAAGATGGCCGAGGGCGAAGTGTGGAAGGGCGCGACCGACTCGGTTCGGCCCGAGGAAGAGATCAACCCCACGGCGCCGCCGAAGAAGAAGTAGTTCCGGCTCAGTCGTGGAAGCCGACGACCTGCCAGGCGGCTCCCGCCTGGTGCAGCAGCAGCACCGCCGCGTGGCCTGACAGATTTCCCACCGCCACGTAGGTGTTGGGCGAGCGCCAGTTCCACGCGCTCAGGCGCGCGGGCGGCTTGCCGTACTTCTTCTCCATGTCCGCGGGGAGGAAGACCTCGACCGAGTAGAGCTTGAGCAGATCCGCCCGGCGCGAGCGCAGGCTCTTGCCCCACTGGGTGCGCAGATCGTCCGGGCGATCGACCCGCCGCGCTTCCATGAAGAAGGGGTAGCCCGCACGCGCCACCAGCTTGCCGGTGTCGGCGGCGATCAGATCGGTGAAGAAGCCGCGCGCCACCACCTCGGCCTGCTCGGCCGCCGTCAAGCCCAAGTACTTGTCGAGATCGACGTCGTTGCCGGGCAGCACCGGGTTCGAGTCCACCTGGCCGTACTGTTTGATCATGGCCTCGAGCGCCGCCGCGCGGTCTTCGGGCTTCATGCTGGGCAACTTTTCCATCAGGCGCTTCACCTCGTCGGCGCCCTTGGGGCGGGCGGGACCGCTGGGCGCGGTGGGCGCGGCCGAGGGTTCCCCTTCCGCCGAGGCTTCTGCAGCAGCGGGAGGGGGCGTCACCTCGGGCTCCTGGGAGAGCGCGAGACACAAGGCGTAGGCAGCGACGTTCATCACGCCGTGCGTCTTACTCGGTCGCGGGCTCTTTCGGCAGCGCTCGCGCGCCCAGGGTCAGGTGCGCCAGCGCCACCATCATTCCGATGCCGAAGCAGCCGAACCACAACGCGCGGTGGCCGATCACCGGAATGAGCGACGAGCCGAGCAGCGGGGAGAGCATCGCCGCGAGGCTCCAGGTGATGGTGAACGCACCCTGGTAGCGCCCGCGCAGGTGCGTGGGCGAGAGGGTGGCCACGATGCTGGCGTTGACGGGGGAGAAGAGGATCTCTCCCAGGTCCAGATCGCCACCGTGAAGGCGTAGGTCGCCAGCGAGTCGGCGAAGGTGGTCAGCCCGAAGCCCAGGCCCGTCAACGCCGCGGCGAGCGCGAGCACCCGCGGCTTGGCGATGCCCGAGGCCCACCTGGTGGCGAGCGGCTGGAAGAGCACGATCAACAGGCCGTTGGCGGCGATGCTCAGCCCGAACTCCTCGGTGGTGAGCCCCTTGACCTTCATGTCGTCAGGCAGCGAGGAGAGGTGCTGGAAGAACAGCAGCGCCACCAGGAAATTGAGCAGCAGGAAGGGCCCGTACTTCGGGTCGACGAACGGCGTGAGCGCGTTCCCCGCCGGGGGCGGGTGATGCGCACCCTTCGTCGGCTCGGGCCTGCTCTCGGGCACCGCTCTCCACACGATGAACGCGAGGATGAGGGTGGTGATCGCGTCGCCGATGAAGAGCGCGCCGAAGTTCCGCTTCGCCATGTAGCCGCCCAGCACGCTGGCGAAGGTGAAGCCCAAGTTGATGGCCCAGTACTGCATCCCGAAGGCCTTCATCTGGTGCTGGCGGGGAACGATGTCCGCCACCAGCGCCTGGCTCGCGGGCCGGTAGGCGTCAGCGGTGAGGCCCATCAGGAACGTGGCGGCGGCGAGCTGCCACAGCTCGATCGAGACGCCGAGCACGAGCAGAAACGCGGCGCCGACCAACAACGAGGCGAGCATGGTGAAGCGGCGGCCGAGCCGGTCGGCCATCACCCCGCCGGCGAAGGAGCCCACCAGCGAACCCAGGCCGTAGAGCGAGGTCACCGCGCCGGCCAGCGGCAGCGGCAGCCCCCGCGCCTGCGTCAGGTACACGAAGAGCAGCGGCATCACGAAGGTGCCGGCCTTGGTGATGAAGGTGCCGAACAGCAGCGCCCAGAAGGGCCTGGGGATGCCCTCTGTCAGCTGCGCGAAACGGCTCTGCCCAGACACAGTGGCGGGGGTCATGCCGGCTCGACGCACTGCACACAAGCCGGCTGACGGGTAAGTTCACCGGCCTGATGTCGGACATCCGAAGGCTCTTGAGCGACGCCCAGGCGGCTGAGCGAAGCGGGAAGAAGGACGAAGCGAGCCGGCTCTTGCGCGCCGCCGCGGCCTGGTACCGCGATCGCCAGATGCTCCGCCGGGCCGGGCAGATGTTGCGGCAGGCGCGGCGGGTCGAAGGCCTCGAAGAGGAAACGTCGGGCGAAGAGGTGTTCGGCTTCGATGCCCCCGAAGAGCCCCCCGCCGAGGAGGCCGTTTCCGAGCTCAGCGCGGGCAGGGTGCTGCTGGAGCAGCGGCTGCCACAGCTGGCTGACCCCGCCATCGACGCCTGGTGCTCGTTTTGTTGCCGCCCCCGGACCGAGGTCGGACCGGTGGTCGCAGGTCCCGCGGGCGCGTACATCTGCCAGGGCTGCCTGGGCACCTCGGCGGCACTGCTGGGCGGCCAGAGCGTGCCCCCGCGCGCGACGTCGCTCGAGGTCACCAGCCACTGGGAGATCAAGACGCTCGCGTTCGAGCTCACCGCCCAGCGCAGGGCCCGCAGCCGCTTCACCCGCAGCCGCTCGCGCCTGGGCCTGGTGATCGGCCCCGAAGGCACCGGCAAGACGGCCTGGCTGCAGTCGCTGGGCGCGCAGCCTGATCTGCGCCAGCTCGAGGTGAGCCGCCCGCTCAGCGCCGCCGAAGAAGAAGAGCTGCTCTCGTGGATCGAGCCGGGGGGCCGCAGCGCCTTCCTGGTGGTGCGCGCGCCCGTGCCGCCGCCCGCGCTGGTGCTGCAGGGCGAGCATGGTGAAGAGCCGCTGCACGACACGGCCTCGCTGGTGGGCAAGGTGCCGCACCTCTCGGCGCGCGTGCTGTCGCGGGTGGACGCGGTGATCGCCTTCGAGCCCGCGGCGCCGGAAGAGCTCGTCGCGCTCGCGCAGGCGCTGGCCGAGGCGCGCGGGGTCTCGTTGCCTGAAGCCGCGCTCACGCAACTGGTATCGCTCTCGCTGAAGGCGCAGAACGGCGCCCACGAGCTGGTGACCTTGATCGCCCGAATTCCCCCAGGGAAGTACGCGTTGTGAAGAACCCTCCCGTTCAGGTGCTGAGGTTGGGCCGGGTCGAGTATCGCGACGGCCTCGAGCTGCAGCGGCAACTGCAGGAAGCGCGGCGCGCCGACCAGGTGCCTGACACCTTGCTGCTGCTCGAACATCCCCCGGTGCTCACCCTGGGCCGCGGCGCAGAGGAGACCAACATCCTCACCCCCAGGGCCCAGCTGGCCGCGTTGGGCGTCGAGGTGTTCGAGACCGATCGCGGGGGCGACGTCACCTACCACGGGCCCGGACAGATCGTCGGCTACCCGCTGCTGCATCTGGGGCCGGGCCGGCAGGACGTCCGCAAGTACGTGCGCGCGATCGAGGAGCTGATGATCCGCACGGTCGCCGACTGGGGCCTCACCGCGACCCGCATCGAGCAGTGGCCGGGCGTCTGGGTGAAGGAGAGCCGGCGCGGTGGCCCGCGGAAGATCGCGGCGCTCGGGGTGCACCTGTCGCGCTGGTACACCAAGCACGGCTTCGCCCTCAACGTGAACACCGAGCTGAGCCACTTCGAGCTGATCGTCCCGTGCGGCATCCGCGAGGCGGGGGTCACCTCGATGCGCGAGGAACTGCAGCGAGACGTCCCGGTGGCCGAGGTGGAAGCGCGCATCGCGCACCACTTCGAGGCGGTGTTCGACTGCGAGGTGACCGCGGGGCCCGAGCTGCGTCGCGCGGTGAGCGTGGTGGTGACGCGCGAGGACGGGAAGGTGTTGCTGCTGCAGCGCACCGCGGCCCGCGGCGGCTTCTGGCAACCGGTCACCGGCAAGGTGGAGCCGGGGGAGATGCCGCTGCAGGCTGCGCAGCGGGAGCTTCGGGAAGAGACCGGCTTTCAGGTCGAGGTGAAGCCGCTCGGGTACGAGCACGCCTTCGCCTACCGCGACCTGCGCCCGCCGGACCTGATTCGCGAGACCGCCTTCTGGGCCCGCGGGTCCGGCGAGCCCCAGCTCGATTCAGCGGAGCACATGGCGTTCGGTTGGTTCACGAGCGAGGAGGCCAGGGAGAAGGTGCCGCACCCGGGCTTGGCCAAAGCGATCGCGTCTCTCCCTCTCCCCTGCGGGGGAGAGGGTCGGGGAGAGGGCTGACGCGCCTTTCCCCGAGTGCGGTCGCGGGATGCTTCCCTGGTAAGCCCTCTCCCCAACCCTCTCCCCCTGAGGGGGAGAGGGAGACAGGTTAGAGCTTGATGACGAGCCCTTCCTTCGCGGCCAGCGTCGCCTTGCGCTGCTTCTTCGCCGTCTTCAGCAGCGCGTCGAGGGCGTCGTCGGTGCGCGTCGGATCGTGGTGGAAGAGCACCAGCGTCCCCACCTTCGCTTCGTTCGCCATGCGCACGGCGTGCTGCCAGGTCGAGTGCCCCCAGCCGATCTTCGAGCTGCCCTCGCGGCCGGCGTACTCGTCGTCGGTGTACATCGCGTCGTAGATGAGCACCTCGGCGCCCCTCGCGAAGTCGACCAGCTGCGCGTCGCGATCGGCCCCGTGCTCGGTGTCGGTGGCGTAGACGACGCTCTGGCCCCTGAAGTCGACGCGGTAGGCGAGGTTGCCGCCCGGGTGGTTCGCCTCGATCGCGCTGACCGTCACCCCGTTCGAGCGCAGCCGATCGCCGGCCTCGAAGGCCTGGTATTCGAGCTGCGCGCGGAAGACCATTTCGACGGTCACCGGGAAGAACGGCTGCTGCATGTGCTCGGACACCACTTCCTTCACCGAGCGTCCATTGCGGGTGGGGCCGCGAATGGTGAAGCGGTTGCGCCGATCGAAGATCGGCCCGAAGAAGGGCAGGCCCTGCAGGTGATCGTAGTGGTAGTGCGAGAGGAAGATGTTCGCGACCAGCGGGCCCTTCGTCGCCGCGCCCAGCTCCCGGACGCCGGTGCCCAGGTCGAAGATGAAGCGCTCTTCCCCCGCGCAGATCTCCACGCACGGCGTGTTGCCGCCGTAGCGTGCGGTCTCAGGACCGGGGGAGGGGATGGAGCCCCGCACTCCCCAGAAATGCACCGAGAAACCGGCGGCGGCCTTAGCCGGCCTTGGCTTCCGAACTCTCCTCGCTGAGGAACTCAATCAGGTGCCCGGACCGATCCCGCTTCGTCTTGAGGTAGTCGAGGTTAAGCGGGTTCGAGAGGGTGCGTGAAGGAATTCGCCGACGCACCGGAATGCCTTCGTCGACCAGCCCCGCGATCTTCAGCGGGTTGTTGGTGATCAGATCGGCGCTGAGCACACCGAGGCTGCGGAGGATCTCCGCGGCCACGTCGTACCGCCGCAGATCGTCGGCGAAGCCCAGCTTCAGGTTCGCTTCCACCGTGTCGAGGCCCTGCTCCTGCTGCAGCGCGTACGCGCGGATCTTGTTACCCAGGCCAATGCCCCGGCCCTCCTGCCGCAGGTAGACCAGCACGCCGGTGCCCTGCTGGGCCATGAAGTCGAGCGCGCGATCGAGCTGCGCGCGGCAGTCGCACCGCATGCTCCCGAAGACCTCGCTGGTGAGGCACTCGGAGTGCAACCGCACCGGCACCCCTTCCAGATCGCGCACGTCGCCCTTCACCATCGCCACGTGCTCACGCCCATCACGCTTGTCCCGGAACACCACGATCCGGAACAGCCCCCGCTCGGTCGGCAGATCCGACTCCGAGTACCTCTCCAGGAGGTGGGTGTGCTTCCGGGTGGGGAGCAGCTGGGTGTGGTTCGTCATCGAAGCAGGCCCTCGGCGTCGAGCGTTCGCACCATGCGTACGTCTCTGAACTTCAGTCAAGAGACGGCTGCCCTCCCGACCTCCGTTTCAGATGCTGAGGATGAACAAACGTTGCACAAAATCACCCGATCACCCAGGACACGGGTAACAGCGCGCAGGGACTGCCGATTTCGGCGTTTCCAGCCTCCTCAGGCAGCTCGATCAGACAGCTCGCCCCTGCGCCGGATGACAAAGAGCCCGACGATTGCGAGGCCAGCGGAGTCGCCCAGAGGGCCCCCTCCCGCAGCTCCCAGGTGGCCCGAACGAAGTGCCTCAACCCTGGTGCCTTGGTGAGGGCCACGGCCGCCCGCGCGGGCAGCGAGGAGGGGAGCGGTGAGAGCCCCTGGAGTGCGCGCAAGGCGGGCCGCACGAAGACCTCGAAGGTGACCATCGCCGACAGCGGATTTCCCGGCAGGCCGAACACGAGGGTGTTGCCCTTGCGCCCGAAGGCCAGGGGCTTGCCGGGCTTCATCGCGACCTTCCAGAAGTCCTGGTCCACGCCCAGGTCCTGCAGCGCGTCCCGGGTGAAGTCCTTTTCGCCGACCGACGCGCCCGCCACCGTGATGAGCACGTCGGCGCCCTCGAGGCCCTGGCCGAAGAGCGCGCGCAGCGAGTCGAGGGAATCAGCGGCGCGGCCGACCCGGTTCGGCAGGCCCCCTGCGCGGCGCACCAGCGAGGCGAGCACCGGCGAGTTGCTGTCGACGATCTTCCCTTCCTCCAGCGCGCCCACGTCGCACAGCTCGTCGCCGCTGGAGACGATGGAGACGCGCGGCCGCCTTCGCACCATCACCCGCTCCAGGCCCTGGCTCCAGAGCGCGCCCTGATCGCCGATGCCCAGCTCGCGCCCCGCGGCGAACAGCGGCGCACCTTGCAGAATGTCCTCTCCGCGCCGCCGCACGTTCGCTCCTGGTTTGGGCAGCTCGAGCACCTCGACCCGGTCGCCGTCGAGCGCGCGCGTCTTCTCCTGCATCACCACCGCACCCGCATGCTCAGGCAGCACTGCGCCCGTCATGATCCGCGCGCAGGTGCCCGGCGTGAGCGCCTGCCTGGGTCGATCGCCTGCGAAGATCCGCTCGATCACCTGCAGCGTGGTGGCGGTCTCGTCCGCTCTGAGGGCGTAGCCATCCATCGCGGAGTTGTCCCAGGGCGGCAAGGTGCGACCCGCGACCAGATCGTGGGCGAGCGCACGGCCCAGGGACTCGTCGATCTGCACTTCTTCAGGGGCGAGCGGGGTGACGAAGCTGAGTATCCGCGCACGCGCCTCCGCTACGGGGATGAGCGCCATCGCTGCTCCTTGCCGCTTTTCACCCGTGAAAACCAATAGGAATTGCAGGGATTTGGCTTGACGCCAACCCCCAAGATCGACTACGGGGACGCACCCCAGCCCAAGGAGACAGCGTTGGCCAAGAAGAAGGCAAAACCCGCTGCCAGTAAGAAGGCGAAGCCCGCCCCCCAGAAGAAGGCCATCAAGGTCGCCAAGGTCCTGAAAGCCAAGGGGAAAGAGGCGAAGCCCGCCAAGCCCCCGGTCGCCGCCAAGCCCGCGAAGGCCGAGAAGGCCGTCAAGGCGCCCCCGACGCCGACTCCGGCCAAGCCGCCGGAGAAGACCGCGAAGGGGGCCAAGCCCAGCAGCGTTCCGCCGCCCGCGATGAGCGCGCCTCCGCGCCGCGCCGATGGCTGGCTGGGGCCCATGCCCGACAAGCCGCTGCCGCGTTCCACCAAGCTTCCGCCCGAAGCCACCCTGCTCACCAAGCGCGAGATGGAGCAGGCGCTCACGGTCGGCGAGCGCGGCGTGATCGGCGAGGGCAGCATGAAGGGCAAGCTGATCCTCTACCAGGGCTTCCCGTACCTGGAGGTGATCGGCCGCGACAAGCGCGAGCTCTTCTTCCTGCTGCAGGGTCCTGATCAGGAAGTGCTGCCGGCGTACGCGGATCACAAGGTCTCGGTGTCGGGCCTGGTGAAGCGCTTCCACAACTACGGCGGCTCGGTCGACGTGCGGAAGTACTCCGCCAAGAAGCCCGAGGCCGAAGTGGTGCCGGTGATGGACATGCCCGAGGCCGCGAAGCTGCGCCTGCTCTCGCCCGGCGAGGTCGCCACCATCGCGAACCCCGGCATGTCCGTGGGCGTGAAGGGCTTCGCCACCCTGCGCGGCCGCCTGGAGATGAACGCCGAGGAATACTACCTCGTCGTCAGCAACCCCGGCACGCGCCAGCAGGTCGCCTTCACCCTCGAGGGTAAGGCGGTCAAGGGGATCAAGAAGTTCATCGGCGAGATCGTGGTCGCTACCGGCGTGGTGGAGAAGTCCACCGGCTGGGGTGGGCGGATCGAGTGCGAGATGTGCGAGCCCCGGGCTCCGGAGTACCCGCCCGTCGCGCGCGACAGCATCGAGGTGATCGAGGTCGAAGCGTCCGGCACCGGCCAGGCGCGCGAGGCCTCGGTGAAGCTGAACCACGGCCTCACCGTGAAGCTGCCCGAGAAGCAGGGGCACGTCTGGGCGATCGAGCCGCAGACCGCCAAGCGGGTCAGCCTGCGTGAGGTGAGCGTGAACCACCCGTCCTCGGGCTCGCCGGTGCGCGAGTTCTTCTTCACGCCGCGAAACCCGGGCATGCAGGAGATCGAGTTCTTCCTGGGCAAGGTGCACAACCCCATGCAGGTCGCGCGCACCTTCAAGGTGATCGCCAACGTCAAGTCTCCGGAGGTCGTCTCGTGAAGCAACTCGTTCTGGCGTTCGTGGTGGTGGCTGGCAGTGCCTTCGCGCAGGAGATCGGCACGGAGATCACTCCCACCACGCCGACCTCGGGCGTGCAGCCGCAGAACAACCCGCCTCCTCCCCCGCCGCCGGCCGAGCAGCCCAAGAGCGGCTACGTCTACAAGCCCAAGGGCGCCAAGGAAGAGAGCACCGCCCCGGGCGCCGCGGGGTTCACCGGCACCAAGGTCTCGGCCTCGAGCGGGGACTTCGGCATTCGCGCGGGCTTTGGCGCTTCGGGCTCGGCGGCGTTGCCGGCCGGCTCGACCAGCGGCGCCACCGTAGCGGCGCCTTCGGTGGGCATCGCGTACTTCGCCACCGACGGCTTCAAGCTCCTCGTCGATCTCGGCTTCGGCATGGCGCTGGTGGGCAGCAGCGCGCTGCTCGCGCTGAGCGCCACCGCGGGCTTCGACTATCTCTTCCGCACGCCCGCCGAGGCGCTGCGGCCCTTCTTCCACTTCGCGGGCTCCTTCTACATGGCGGGCAGCTCGAACTTCGCGATCGGGTTCGGCGCTCAGCTGGGCGTCGGCGCGGAATACTTCTTCAGCCCCTCGTTCTCGGTGAATGGCCGGCTGCTGCTCTCCGTGCCGATGTCCGTGAACGGGCAGTTCGTGCTGGGGATCTTCACGGTGGCCCCCGGAGTGGGCGCTACCTTCTACCTCTGATCACCTGGTCAGACATGCAGGACCGGCCGCGTCAGCGCGGTCAGGCGGGCCAGACGACCTCGCAGCTCGCGGGGACGCTGGCCCGTCTCACTTTCCAAACCCTGGCGCTCGTCACCATCGCGTGGCGGCCAGACACTTCTGAAATGGATACATCTCAACGTGGCAATCGACTCTGAACAAATACTGAAACTCGTGAGCACCGCCGGACGCCCTGTGGGCATCCAGGAGCTCCTCCGTGCCGGCGGCTTTCATCAAGGCGAGCAGACCGCCGTCAAACGCGTGCTGCGCGATCTCGTCAAAGCCGGCCGCCTCGAGCGCGACGGCAAGCGCTTCACGCCCACCGACGACAAGCCAGTCTCGAGCGGACCCGAGAGGGCCACGCAGAAATCCGGCCCGGCCTGGGGCGGCAAGAAGCCCGCCGAGGTGCGCAAGCACACGGGGGTGAAGGAGAAGGCGAAGCTCTCGCCCCCCAGCAAGCCCAGGGCTGCGCGTACCCACGGAGGGAAGACGGTGCTGGGCATCATTCATCACCACCGCGATGGCTTCGCCTTCGTGAAGCCGATCGTCGGGCAGGACTCGGAGGATCTCTTCATTCCCCCCGAGGAGACGCGCAAGACGCTCGATAACGATCAGGTGCTGGTCGAGATCGTCGCCGGCACCGGCGGGCGCACCGCCGGCCGGGTGATCGAGGTGACCTCGCGCACCCGCCAGCTCGTGGTGGGCACCTACGAGGAGAACGCGCGCGAGGCCTGGGTGGAGCCGCGCGAGAAGGAGCTGGGCAACATCCGCGTGCCCAAGACGCAGCTGGCGCGGCCCGGCGACGTGGTGAAGGTGCGCTTAGGGGTGGGCACCGCGCTGTTCCAGGGCGCGAACGAATTGGTGGGCGAGGTGGCGGGCTCGCTGGGCTCGGCGGCGGATCACTCGATCGAGGTCCTCTCGGTGGCCTTCAGCAAGGGCTTCCACGACGAGTTCCCGCCCGAGGTGATGGACGAGGCCGATCAGATTCCGCTCGAGGTCAGCGAGGCCGACGCCCGCTCCGAGCACCGGCGCGATCTGCGCAAGATGGGGCTGATCACCATCGACGGTGAAGACGCGCGCGACTTCGACGACGCGGTGTATTGCGAGAGCCACCCACGCGGTACGCGGCTGGTGGTGGCGATCGCCGACGTCTCTCACTACGTGCAGCAGGACACCGCGCTCGACGCCGAGGCGCTGCGGCGCGCCACCTCGGTGTACCTGCCCAGCCGCGTGCTGCCGATGTTGCCGGAGCGCTTGTCGAACGGCATCTGCTCCTTGAAGCCCGACGTCGATCGCCTCTGCATGGTGGCCGACATGGTGATCGACCCGAAGGGGCAGACGCTGGAGTCGGAGATCTACCCGGGCGTGATGCGCAGCGCGGCGCGGTGCACGTACACCGAGGTGCACCAGGTGCTGGCCGGCGAAGAGGTGCCGCACCGGATGAAGTTCAAGCCGCAGTTCGAGCGGCTGATGACCCTGGCGAGCACGCTCACGCAGATGCGCCTGGACCGCGGGGCGATCGACTTCGATCTCCCGGAGCTGAAGGTCGAGCTCAAGGAAGACGGCTTGCCGGACAAGCTGGTGCGCCGCGAGCGGTGGGACAGCAATCGCCTGGTCGAGGAGTGCATGCTGGCGGCGAACGAGGCCGTGGCGCGCTTCTTCCGCGAGAAGGAGCTGCCGACGGTCAACCGCTACCACGGCGATCCGGATTCTGATCGCCTCGACATGTTCATCACGTTGCTCGGCGCGTACGGGATCTCCCCGCCGCACGGTGACTTCACCTCGAAGTCGCTCAACGAGGTGCTCAAGCAGCTGGAAGGGCACCCGGAACAGCGCGCGCTCAACCAGCTGGCGCTGCGCTCGATGATGCAGGCGGTGTACTCGTCGAAGAACACCGGCCACTACGGGCTGGGGGCCGAGGACTACCTCCACTTCACCTCGCCCATCCGCCGCTACCCCGACTTGCTGGTGCACCGGCTGCTGAAGGAGCTGTGGGGCCGGGGGAAGAAGCGCCCGTCTGACGAGCAGCTCGAAGCCGAGAGCGAGCGGCTGGAGGCGTTGTCCGTGCAGTGCTCGGAGCGCGAGCGCGCGGCCATGCAGGTCGAGCGCGAGGTGAACCAGCTCTACTCGTGCCTGCTGCTGAAGGACCGCGTGGGCGAGGAGCACCCGGGCGTGGTGTGCGGCCTCTCGGAGAACGGGTTCTTCGTGCAGCTCGACGAGCTTTGGGTCGAAGGCTTCGTGCGCGGGGAGTCGGTGTACCCGCAGTTCGAGTTCGACCAGTCCACGTACCGGATTCAGTTCGGCAACGGGCTGGTGGTGAAGGTCGGCAATCCGTGCCGGGTGATGATCGCGTCGGTCAACCTGGAGCGGAAGCAGATCGACTACCAGGTGACCGAGCTCGAGGGCGCGGAGGTCGAGACGCAGGAGTACGACCAGTCGCGGCCCCCTTCGCGCGGCAAGCCGGCGGCGCGGGGTGGGGGGAAGGGCAAGCCGCAGACGCGCGCGGTGGCGATGAAGGCGGTGTCGGATCGCTTCGGCGGGCCGAAGTCGAAGGGCAGCCGCTTCGGTGGCTCTGATCGCGGCGCCACGAAGTCGGGTGGCCGGTTCGGTGGATCAGATCGGGGCGCCGCGAAGTCCGGCGGCCGGTTCGAGGCCAAGCCGAAGTCGGGCGGTCGCTTCGGCGGCGAGGATCGCAAGTATCGCTCGCAGGATCGGCGCGCAGCTCCCTCGGGACCGATGGCCCGGCCGACGGCGCCCGATCGTGGACAGGGCAGGGCGCCTGGTCCCGAGCGCGCAGACAGCGGCTCGACGCGTCGTTTCGATCGCGCTCCCGTCGAGGAGACGAGGCCGTCACGGCGCTTCGGAGGTCGTACGGAAGCCCCGCGTCGCCAGGGGCCACCTCCGCAGGCCTGGGAGAAGCCGAAGGAGGAGGTGGCCGACGAGGCGCCGAAGTCGAAGGGTGGCTTCGACGCCCGAGCTACGCTCGACCGCCTCTGGAAAGAGCGCGGCGGCAACGGCA